>DATMEI010000606.1:0-6004 GCA_035556995.1 Streptomyces sp. | reverse complement strand
ACGAGGAACAGCGAGACCCATCGAGACAGCAAGTCGACCGGATCCACACAGGATCAACACTGCCGCGAACGCCAGGAGTGGCTCGTCATGGGGACCGAAGGATCGACCGTGCTGGAGCCCTTGTGGCGCGGGCTCCCGCAGCTCGACCATTCGACTGTCTCCGGGTCCGCCACCTGCGCGCTGCCGCCGCGCTTCGACGCGGTGAAGAGCGCAAGGGACTTCACCCGCGAGACTTTGCAACGCTGGCGGCTGGAAGACGAGTTCGACACCGTCGCGCTGGTCGTCTCGGAACTGGTGACCAACGCCCTGCGCCACGGGCTCACTTCACTGTCCACCTCGCCGGAAGTGTCCTCGCCGGAGCTGACCTCTCCGGTGAGGCTCGACCTGATGCGCTGGGCGGCGCGGCTGGTCTGCGCCGTACGCGATCCGAGCGGCGCGCCTCCGGAGACGACCACCAACAACTGCACCGAGTATGTGGACTTCACCGCCGAGTCCGGCCGAGGCCTGTGCCTGGTGGAGTCGTTCAGCGACGGCTGGGGCTGGCACCCGCTGACGGGAATGATGCGCGGCAAGGTGGTCTGGGCGCTCTTCCGGCTCACGCCCGCATAAGGGCCGCGCAGGGCGGAAAGCGGGCCATCCACAGGCCGACTGCCACCGTTTCAAGGCCCGTTGTACGTGCGGGCTCAACCTCCCCCGCGCCCCCGGCGTCCTACACACCGTCCCCGGCGCTGCCCGCGGCGGGGTCAGTCCTGCACGAGATGGTCGAACTCGCCGTCCTTGACGCCTAGCAGCATGGCTTCCATCTCCGCAGGCGTGTAGACCAGCGCGGGACCGTCAGGAAAGCGCGAGTTGCGTACGGCTATGTCACCGCCCGGCAGCCTGGCGAACTCCACGCAGGTGCCTTGCGAGTTGCTGTGCCGGCTCTTCTGCCACACGGCCCCGTGCAGGTCCCTGGCGGCCATGCCGTTGTACGGGTGAGGCACTTGGTTCTCCCGGGCTGGTGCGGTGGGGGGTGATCGCACAGTGCGCGGTACGGACACCGTTGTCCATCAACTTCCAGGGATCATAGCCCCGTTCATGTGCCTATGCATGTGCCGATGCACGTGCACGACGCCCTGTCGCTGTGTCATCACAGCCGGTCAAAGCGGGTTGCGGACGGGTGATAGCCCATCACGCGGAGTCCCTTGCTTCCGCTTTCGTACGAACCGTGCCGTGCGCGGGACCGGGGCGGCAGGCCCGCCGGGGGCGACGGCCGCGACCCCGTACTTGACTTGAATCGAACTTCAACTTCTACGGTCGTCCGGTACACCGCACACCGGCCGCCGGCACCGCAGGAGAGCCCATGAGCATGGAGTCGACAGCGTGGAACGCCCTCTATTCCTCACGCTTCGCCCAACAGGACAGACGCCCCTTCTCGCGGGCCGTCCTCACCCGCATCCTCCGCTTCGCACGCGGCCATCGCCGGGCGCTCATCGCCTTCCTCGTCTTCAGCAGCGTGCTGGCCCTGCTCACCGTCGCCACTCCCCTGCTGGCAGGCCGGGTCGTCAACGCGATCATCAACGGCTCTCCGGTACGCACCGTCGTCGTGCTGGCCGTCGTCATCGCGATCATCGCCGTGGCCGAATCCGCCACGGGGCTGCTCACCCGGTGGCTGTCGGCCCGTATCGGCGAGGGCCTCATCCTCGACCTGCGCACAGCCGTCTACGACCATGTGCAGCGACAGCCCGTCGCGTTCTTCACGCGCACCCGCACCGGCGCGCTCGTCAGCCGTCTCAACAACGATGTGATCGGCGCCCAGCGCGCGTTCAGCAACACCCTCTCCCAGGTGGTCAGCCAGTTCGTCACACTGCTCGCGACGCTGGCGGTCATGCTCCGGCTCTCGTGGCAGATCACGCTGCTCGCGCTCGTACTGCTGCCGCTCTTCGTGCTGCCCGCCCGGCGGATGGGCGCCCGGCTGGCCCGGCTGGAGCGTGAACGCGCCGATCACAACGCCGCCATGGGCGACCAGATGACCGAGCGCTTCTCGGCGCCCGGTGCCACGCTCGTCAAGCTCTTCGGACGTCCGGACGAGGAGTCGGCCGAGTTCGCCGGCCGGGCAGGCCGGGTGCGGGACATCGGTGTCCGTACGGCGATGTTGCAGCACCTGTTCATCAGCTCGCTCACGCTCGTCTCGGCGCTGGCACTCGCGCTGGTGTACGGGCTCGGCGGCTTCTACGCACTGCGCGGCAGCCTCGACTCGGGAGCCGTCGTCTCCCTCGCCATGCTGCTGACCCGTCTCTACGCCCCGCTCACCGCCCTTGCCGGAGCCCGGGTGGAGGTGATGAGCGCGCTGGTCAGCTTCCAGCGGGTCTTCGAAGTCCTCGACCTGAAGCCGCTGATCGCCGAGAAGCCGGACGCGGCCACTGCGCCGGACGGACCGGTCTCCATCGAGTTCGACCGGGTCCGCTTCGCCTATCCGTCGGCCGAGAAGGTCTCCCTGGCTTCGCTGGAGGACGTCTCGACGCTCGACACCCGCGGCGGCGAAGAGGTCTTGCACGACGTCTCCTTCCGCGCCGAGCCCGGACAGATGGTGGCCCTGGTGGGCTCCTCGGGGGCGGGTAAGTCGACCATCGCCTCGCTGGCGCCACGGCTCTACGACGCGGACAGCGGATCCGTACGCATCGGGGGCACCGACGTCCGCGACCTGACCGCCGCCTCTCTGCGCCACACCCTCGGCATGGTCACCCAGGACGGCCACCTCTTCCACGACACCATCCGCGCCAACCTGCTGCTGCCACGCCCGGAAGCCACCGACGACGAGGTGTGGGAGGCGCTGCGCCGTGCCCGTCTGGACGGCCTGATCGCCGCGCTGCCCGACGGGCTGGACACGGTCGTCGGCGAACGCGGCTACCGCCTCTCCGGTGGAGAGCGCCAGCGGCTGACCATCGCCCGGCTGCTGCTCGCACAGCCCCAGGTCGTGATCCTCGACGAGGCCACCGCACACCTGGACTCCACCTCGGAGGCCGCAGTGCAGGAGGCGCTGGGCGAAGCGCTGGCGGGGCGCACATCTCTGGTGATCGCGCACCGGCTGTCGACCGTACGGGCCGCTGATCTCATCCTCGTACTGGAGAGCGGCCGCATCGTGGAACGCGGGACCCACGAGGAGCTGCTGGCTCTCGACGGGCGCTACGAGCAGCTGTACCGGACGCAGTTCAGCGACCGCCCGCCCGTGCCGGACCCGGCCGTATCCACCGCCCAGACCTCGCCGGGCACTTCACCGGCGCAGTCACTCGGCCGGACCAGCCCAGCGGGCGGCGGCGCGGGGCTGAGTGCACGCTGAGGACCGGGTCGACGCGCGCGCGGGCCGGCCTCTCCCACGCACCGGCAGAGATGGGACTCACAGTGACCAACCCCCTTGATCAACTGCGCCGCTGCTCGGTCGCCGTCGACCTCGGCTCCGCCCGCACCCGCGTCCATATCAAGCAGTCGGGCCTGGTCGTCGACGAACCATCGGTCGTCGCCGTGAACACCTTCTCCGGAGCCCTGATCGCCGTGGGCACCGCCGCGGAGCGGATGGACGGCAGGACACCGGGCCACATCCGGGTCGTACGCCCGATCTGCAACGGCACCGTCATCGACATCGAGATGGCCCAGCGGATGCTGCGGGCGCTGGTGGGCACGACGGTCCGCCGTGCGTGGCGGCGCCGGGGCGCCATGCAGCGCGCGGCCGTCACCATCCCCCACAACGCCGACCCGCTCGCGCGCAGCGCCGCGGTCGAGACCCTCACAGGGGTGGGCGCGAAGCAGGTCGAGCTCGTCGACACCCCAACGGCTGCCGGGGTCGGCTGCGGCCTGCCGGTCGAGCAGCCGGAAGCCACGATGATCCTGGTCTGCGGCGCCACCACCACACAGATCGCGGTGCTGTCGCTGGGCTCGATCGTCTCGGCCACGACGGTGCCCATGGGCGGCGACACCATCCATCACGCCGTCATCCAGCATCTGCGCAACCATCACGAACTGATCCTGCCGAGCCAGGCCGTACGTCCGCTCCACCTGGCCCTGACCGGCGGTGACGACCCCGCGGCGGCGACCGAGGTATGGGGCCGCGACGTGGCGACCGGCATGGCCCGCACCGTGTACATCAACCCCGACGATGTGCGCGCGGCCATACAGGCTCCACTGACGGGCCTCTCCGATGCGATCCGCGGCGTACTGCACAACTGCCCGCCGGATCTTGTCGCGGACCTCGCGGACCGCGGCATGGTGCTGGCGGGCGGTAGCGCGCTGCTGCCCGGACTCGACGAACGGCTGCGCTCGGGTACGGGCATGCCCGTGCACATCGCGGAGCATCCGTCGCTCAGCGCGGTCAACGGCCTCGCGGCGATGGTGGAGGGGCAGGTCGTGCCGCTGGGCGCGGATGTCCACTGATTCCGGTGAGGTGCCGGGCCGTACCGGGCGGGCGTAGCGTCGGACACATGTGCAGAAACATCAAGACCTTGCGCCCGCCGTACGCGGAGTCCGTGACCCAGGAGGACACGAGGGCGGCGGCACTCCAGTACGTACGGAAAGTCTCCGGCTTCCGGCAGCCCGCAGCACACAACGCCGAGGCCTTCGACCTCGCCGTCGACCGGGTGGCCGCCGCGACCGAGGAACTGCTGGCGTCACTGGTTGTGCGCCACTGACGACAAACCAGTGCCCTGGCGGCATGCTGATCAGATAGTCGGGTAGCTGCTCCCAGATCTGAGCAAATCCCAGAACTGAAAGGTCCACAGCGTGCCGGATAAACGGGCGGAACGGAACGCGACAGAGGAGCCGCCGCCGGGCACCTCTGGCAGTCTGCGGGCAAGGCCCCCGCAGACTGACAGAGTGGTGTTCGGCGTCACGGCCTTGCTGACGCTCGCATTCATCGTCTGGGGGGCTCTCGGGACGGACTCCCTTGAGAGCGTCTCGACGACGATGCTCAACAGCACGATGCACAACGGTGGTTGGGCCTTCGTGCTTGCCGCTTCGGGCTTCGTGGTCTTCGCACTCTGGCTGGCGTTCAGCCGGTACGGGAAGATCACCCTCGGCAGGGAGGGTGAGCAGCCGGAGTTCCGGACGGTGTCGTGGGTCGCGATGATGTTCAGCGCGGGCATGGGCATCGGCTTGATGTTCTACGGCGTGAACGAGCCCCTCACGCACTTCGCCACTCCGCCGCCCGGGACGGGCGGCGCCGGGGCGCCCGCGGCCGAGCGTATGGAAACGGCGTTGGCGACGACGCTCTTCCACTGGACCCTGTACCCGTGGGCCATCTACGCGGTCGTCGGTCTCGCCATCGCCTACAGCTGCTTCCGGCGTGGGCGCCGGCAGACCATCAGCGCGGTCTTCACGCCGCTGATCGGTGAGCGGAACGCGAACGGCGCGTTCGGACGCGTCATCGACATCCTGGCCATCTTCGCCACCCTCTTCGGTTCCGCGGCCTCGCTGGGTCTAGGAGCCCTGCAGATCGGCAGCGGTGTGAAGGAGGTCGGCTGGGCCTCGACCGTCGGCACTCCGATCCTGGTGACCATCATCGCGGTCCTGACCGCGGCGTTCGTGGCCTCCGCGGTCTCCGGTGTCGAGAAGGGCATCCAGTGGCTGTCCAACATCAACATGGTGCTGGCGGGGCTGCTGGTCCTCTTCGTCTTCATCGTCGGTCCGACGATTCTGATGCTCAACCTGCTGCCGACGTCGGTCGGTTCGTTCATCGGTGAGCTGCCGCAGATGGCTGCGCGTACGGACTCCACAGCGGGCAAGGGCGTCGCGGAGTGGCTGGCCGGATGGACGGTCTTCTACTGGGCGTGGTGGATCTCCTGGACGCCCTTCGTCGGCATGTTCATCGCCCGCATCAGCCGGGGCCGTACGATCCGGCAGTTCGTCGGCGGCGTGATCCTCGTGCCGAGCGTCGTCAGCCTGATCTGGTTCTCGATCTTCGGTGGTACGGCCATCAGCCTGGAGCGCGGCGGCGCGAAGATCACGGACGAGTCCACGGCGGAGGGCCAGCTCT
>DATMEI010000605.1:0-5430 GCA_035556995.1 Streptomyces sp. | reverse complement strand
CTCGCAGACGAGCGACACGGCCGGCGACTCGACGGGCGTTGGTTCCGGCAACAACGTGAAGGCTCCGGTCAACGTCCCGGTGAACGTCTGCGGGAACAGCGTCAGTGCTCTCGGCGACAGCAGCCCCGCATCGGGCAACGGCTGCGGCGACAGCTCCGTTGAGGAGCCCCCGGGCAACCCCGACGAGCCGGGGAACCCCGATGAGCCGGGCAACCCCGACGAGCCGGGCAACCCCGACGAGCCCGGCCCGGAGCAGCCCCCCGCGGACGAGGAGCCGGGCATCACACCGGATGCCGAAAGGGCCCCCGAGACCACGGATGTCCGGGCGCAGTCCGAGCCGGTGTCCGGCGAGCTGGCGCAGACCGGCTCGGACGGCATCGGCATCGCCGCGCCGCTGAGCGCGGGGCTGCTGGTCGGCGGCTTCGTTCTCTACCGGCGGGCGCGGGTCGCGTCCCGGCGCTGATTCACAGCGTCTGCACAGACGGCGGAGCGGGCACCACACGTGTGGGGCCCGCTCCGTCGTGTCGTCCCTCGTCCGTCCCGGCGCTCACCAGGTGGCGCGAAGCTGGCGGATGATCCGGCGGCGCAGCCGCACCCTGCGGCTGCCGTCGGGATAGAGCCGCGTACGGGCCAACTCCCAGTGCCCGTACTCGGCATGCTCGGTCAACAGTCGGGTCGCCGCCCTGCGGGAGGTCCCGCGAGGAACGTACACGTCACGAAATTCGTATTCCGGCATCCCATCTATTGTGCGGGCAGACGACGGATGCGGATAGCGTCTGCACTATGTCTGATGCTGCGCAGCCCACCGCTGCCGACGTACGCGCCGCCGCCGAAGCCGTGAAAGCCGCGCTCGACCGGCACCTCGAAGCGGTCGAGCGCCGAGCGGAAGGCGCCGGGGAGGACAGTGAGGACGGTGCCGCCGACACCGCTGTCTACGCGGCGTTCGACGAACTCGCTGCGGCCGGCGAGGCGTACGACGAGCTGCTGTACGAGAAGTACGACGAGGTCACTCCATTCGAGATCCCGGGCGGCGACTCGATGCCCGCCTACACGGGTCCCGAAGTGCCGAGCGCCCTGACGGTGCTGATCAGGCGGGACTACACCGTCTCGGAGCCGCAGCGGCTGCTCGCACAGGCGCAGCGCGTCACCGACCTCGATCCCGATTCCGCGGACGAGGACACCGCGGCCGGGACGTCGGCGGGCAGCAGCGTGCACGCGGCGCTCGGGGTCCTCTTCGGGGAGTACGAGGCGGACGAGATCGCCACCCGGCACAAGGAGTTCGGCCTGGACGAGGGCGACTCGACGCTGTGGGTGGCAGCGGGCGACGAGCCGAGCGAGCCGGGGGAGTGGCTCACCGCCCCCTTCGAGCAGGCCGATCCGGAACGGGTGATCTGCCGGTTCGATGTCAGCTCCGTCTTCGACGACAGCGATCTGGAGCTGGACGAAGAGGACTGACCCGCTCTGCGGAGCGGGCAGCCGCTAAGAGCCGTCGACGTCCCCGGCTTCCCCGGCGCCCCCGGCCACGGCCCCGCCGCCGTCGGCGGGCTGTGTGCCGTCCGTGCTCTGCTCCTGGGGCGTCGCGGCCGCCGCAGCAGCCGCCTGGGCGGACTGCCTCAGCAGAGTACGCAGCCGAGTGGTGCGCTCTGGTGCGGTCACCCAGGCCACCGCACGCGGCAGCGCGTCCTCCGCGCCATGGACGACCGAGAGGTGCCGCTCGCCGCGGCCGAAGGCCGTGTACACCCACTCGCGTGTCAGGGCTCCCGTGGCATCGCCCGGCAGTACGACCACAGCAGCGGGCCAGCGCATGCCCACGGCCTGGTGGGCCGTGACCGCCCAGCCGTGCCGCACCGTACCGGCCACCCGCTCGCGTGCCACGACGACGCTCTCCCCGGTGCCCGCGGACTCCAGGCGCAGCCCCTCCTCGTCGGCGGAGACGACCACCGCCGGCGTCGTACGTCCGGGCGCGGGGGTGTGGACCACCCTGTCTCCCGGGTCGAAGCCGCCGAACCGGCCGGGGCCGGGATGGAGCCGTTCCTTCAAGGCGGCGTTCAGCGCGCGGGTGCCCGCCGCTCCGCCGTGCCCGGGAGTGATGACCTGGGTGTCGCCGGCGGGTACGCCCAGGGCGCGGGGGACCGAGTCGGCGACGAGCTGAACGGTGCGGTGCACGGCTTCCGCCGCGTCACGGACAGGCACGATGACGACCTCCTTGCCCGGAGCGTCGACCTGGCTCAGCTCGCAGATCCCGATCCCGGAGACGAGCTCACCGACGGGACCGGGATCCGGCGTACGCGAGGCGATGCGGGGGCAGGCGCCGGACGACAGCACATCCGTGAACACCTGCCCGGGGCCTGCCGACTGGAGCAGATGCGGATCGCCGCTGAGCACGAGCCGTGCTCCGTCGGGCAGCGACTCCACGAGGGCGGCAGCGGTCTCGGCGTCCAGCTGCGGAGCATCGCAGACGATCAGCAGATCGAGTGCCCACGCGCCGTCCTCGTCCCGGGCCGGGCCGCCCTCACGGCCTTCGAGCAAGCCGGCGACGGTGACGACGGAGGTGCCCATGTCCTCGGTGCCGGTGCCGGTGTCGCTGCCGGGGAGGAGGCTGAGGAGCCGGGCGCGTGCATCGGGGCTGTGCGTCGCCGCGTAGGCGCGCAGCCCCGACTGCTGTGCGGCAGCGAGGAGTGCGGCCGGCTCGGCACGGGCGGCATCGCCGCCGGTGTGAGCGACCAGTCCGTGTGCCGCGACCGCACGGATCAGCTCCGCCGCCGAGGGCGAAGGAGCAGCTGCCGCGGCAGCTTCCCATGCGTCACCGCCCGCGGGCTGTGCTGCCGCCGGCGGGCGGGTGCTGATCACCCGCGCCAGGCCGTCCGCCAGGCTCTCCTCCGCGAGGGCGTAACGGTCCAGGCCCAACAGCAGCTTGACCGGGCGCTCCTCCTCGGCCCCTTCGGTCCCTTCGGCCGCCTCAGCGGCGCCGCTGAGGCCGTCACCCGGCATGGCGTCGAGTGCGTCCTCGAAAACAAGAACCGCACCCGCATCGATGGCCGTACGGACCGCCTCGTCCGGCTCCGGAACCGTGTGCTGGGAAAGGCCCTTGGCCAGAGCCGCGGGTTCCAGAGCCGTGTGCCCTGCCAGCGCCGCTCGCTCGAGCAGCCATCCGACGAGGGCCTGCGCGCGGCGCTCGTCTTCGGGGCCGCACTCCGCACCCAGCAGGGCGCGGGCGAAGCCGTCGGCCTGCTCGGGCCGTACGCCCGGGATGGCCAGCAGCTGCCAGGGATCGGCGCGCAGCAGCTCCGCGGCCTGCTCGCCGAGGGCTTCTGCGGCCTGCATGCCCAAGGCCTCCGGTGCCCCTCCCTCCGCGAGCACCGCTCGCAGATCCTCCGGCACCGTCACGGGCCCGCTGCTCGCGGGCGCTCCGGGAGACGGCGGGCGGGTCACGGGCGCTGCGGGCGGGCCGGGACGCTGCGGGCGCCGGTCTGCCGCAGCCTGCTGCCCGGAGTCGGTGAAGAAGGACGCGGCGGGGCGCTCGCCGCTCTCCACCGCCCTTACCGCCGCGAGGAGTTCGGCTGCCTTGTCGTCGCTCACAGCTCGCTCCAGTCCTGGTCGGGATAACGGTGCACCGGCGCTGACACGTCATCGAGCGCTCGGCAGATCTCATCAGGAAGGCTAAGGCCCTCCACTGACAGTGACTCCGCGAGCTGCTGCGACGTACGGGCACCGACGATCGGCGCGGTGACCCCCGGGCGGTCCCGCACCCACGCCAGGGCGACCTGCAGTGGTGAGACCGCGAGTCCGTCGGCGGCTGTCGAGACGGCGTCCACGATCCGGTCGGCCGTTTCATCGAGGTACGGGGCGACGAACGCCGCCAACTGCCCCGAGGCGCCACGGGAGTCGGGGGGCGGCTCGGCTCTGCGGTACTTGCCCGTGAGCACACCGCGTCCCAGCGGGGAGGAGGGCAGCAGGCCCATGCCGAGATCGGCCGCCGCGGGCAGCAGTTCGCGTTCGACGCCGCGTTGCAGGAGGGAGTACTCCATCTGTGTGCTCGCCAGCCTCGTACGGGCTCCGGAGGCGGCGAGTTGCCAGGTGGCGGCTTTGGCGAGCTGCCAGCCGCTGAAGTTGGAGACCCCCACGTAACGTGCCCGGCCGCTGCTGACCGCGATGTCGAGTGCCTGCAGGGTCTCTTCGAGCGGGGTGTCCGGGTCGAAGGCGTGCACCTGCCACAGATCGACGTAGTCGGTACGCAGCCGTTCCAGGGAGGCGTCGAGCGCGGCGAGCAGATGGCCGCGTGAGCAGTCGAAGCGCCGGTCCGGATCGGGCACGCTGCCCGCCTTGGTGGCGATCACGAGGTCCCGTCGCGGTACGAGCCCGTCCACGAGCCTGCCCAGGAGGTATTCGGCGCCGCCGTCCGCGTAGACGTCCGCAGTGTCGACCAGCGTGCCGCCCGATTCCCAGAACGTCTTGAGCTGATCCGCCGCGTCCCGCTCCCCGGTGTCCCGCGCCCAGGTGAGGGTGCCGAGACCGATCCGGGACACGCGCAGGCCGGTACGGCCCAGATGCCTTGCCTCCATGGGCGTTGAGGTTACTTGTGCGCGCAGGTTAGAGTCCCGGGGACAGGGACGTTACTGATCAGTAAGGGGACCCATATGCGGCTCGGTATCAACCTCGGCTACTGGGGCGCGGGGATGGACGCTGACAACCTCGCCGTCGCAAAAGAGGCCGACCGGCTCGGCTACGCGGTCTGCTGGGCCGCTGAGGCGTACGGCTCGGACGCCCCCACGGTCCTGTCCTGGGTGGCTGCGCAGACAGAGAACATCGACGTCGGATCCGGCATCTTCCAGATACCTGCCCGTACGCCCGCGATGACCGCCATGACGGCGGCCACGCTCGACTCGCTCTCCGGAGGGCGCTTCCGGCTCGGTCTTGGCGTCTCCGGACCCCAGGTCTCCGAAGGCTGGTACGGGGTGAAGTTCGACAAGCCGCTCTCACGCACCCGCGAGTACGTCGAGATCATCCGCAAGGCCATGTCCCGCGAGCGGCTCAGCCACCAGGGGGAGCACTGGACGCTGCCGCTGCCCGACGGCCCGGGTAAGCCCATCAAGCTGACCGTGCATCCCGTACGCGAGGAGATCCCGCTCTACATCGCGGCGATCGGCCCGAAGAACCTGGAGCAGACCGGCGAGATCGCCGACGGCGCCCTGCTGATCTTCTTCTCGCCCGAGCACGCCGAGGACACCACGCTCCAGTATCTGCGCGCGGGACGCGAGAAGGCGGGCAAGGGCCCCGGCCTCGCGGGCTTCGACGTGTGCCCGACGGTGCCGATGGCCGTGGGGGAGGACGTCCCCGCGCTGGCCGACCAGTTCCGTCCGTACACGGCCCTGTACGTCGGCGGCATGGGCAGCCGCAAGCAGAACTTCTACAACAAGCTTGCTCAGCGCA
>DATMEI010000604.1:0-3852 GCA_035556995.1 Streptomyces sp. | reverse complement strand
CTGGAGGAGAGATGACCGGACGCTCCGGGCGCACGGTGCTCGTCGAAGACGTGGAGCTGGGACGGGGCAGCCGTGTGCGGCTGCGGCCCGGACGGTCGGCCGACATCTTCGACCTCGCCCTGACGGGGCGTACCGCCGAGGTCGACGCCGTGGAGGAGGACATGGAGGGCCGCATCCACATCGCGGTCACCCTGGAGGGCGACGACGGACGCGACTTCCCCACCGGTCTGGGACACAGGTTCTTCTTCACCCCCGAGGAGGTCGAGCCGGTCACCGGCCCGGACGCGGGGCCGCGGCTCCTCGTCGCGGGCATCGGCAACATCTTTCTCGCCGACGACGCGTTCGGCCCCGAGGTCGTCTCGGCGATGCGCGGCAGGGAGGTCCCCGACGGGGTGCACATCGTGGACTTCGGCATTCGCGGCATGGATCTCGCCTACAGGCTGCAGGACGGCTACGACGTGGCGCTCCTCGTCGATGCGGCGCCGCGCGGCGGGGCACCCGGGACGCTCTACGTCATCGAGCCGGAGCGGGAGCCGGACGGCTCGGCGCCGCAGGCGCTGCCCGAGGCGCACGGCATGGACCCGGTGCAGGTCCTCGCGCTGGCCAGGCACCTCGGCGGGGAGAAGCTGCCCCGGGTGCTGGTCCTGGGCTGTGAGCCCGCTGTCCGGATGCGCGGCGACGAACCCGATGTGGTCGTCGGACTGAGCGAGCCGGTACGGGCGGCCGTCGGTGAGGCAGTGGAAATGCTGGAGTCGCTCACCGGCGAATTGCTGCGTGATCCGGGCGGCGACCTGAGCAGTCGGACAGTTCGGACAGTGAGGAGTGCAAGGACATGAGGAAAGGCTTTTTCGTGCCGGCCCTGGCCGTACGCGTAGTCGTGGGCGTCATGGCCGTCGCAGTGGTGGCGATGGCTGCGGCCAGCGCACCGGACGCGGTGCGCTACTTCAAGATGAAGACGATGTAGGCGCAGGGAGCCGGCGCGACATCGCACAGCGGAATGCCCGGGGCGTGGCCCCGGGCATTCCGCTGTGACGGGACGGGACGGGACGGCCTGTCAGTACCCCTGCGGGCCCTGCGAGTGGACGGTGAACAGGCCGCCTTCCGGGTCGAAGAGCCTCGCCGTGCGCCCGAAGGGGTTGTCGCTCGGGCCCGTCGCGATCGCGCCCCCGGCTGCGACGGCGGCCTTCGTCGCGTCGTCGACGTCGTCCACGAAGAAGGAGACGTGCCACCGGGGCCGGATATGCGGGTCGGGCGCCGACTCGATGGCGCCGCCCCGGAGGGTGGCGACTGCACGGGCGTCGACCCGTACGATCACCGCCTCGTACTGGTAGTCGACCTCGCAGCGCCCCTCCTCGGACGCCCAGTCGAAGACCTCGGCGTAGAAGATGGCCGCGGCGAAGGCGTCGCGGGTGCGCAGTTCCAGACGTGCCGGCGGGCCGACCCGCCCCGCGTCCCAGGCGGACAGCACCGCGCCCTCCCAGAAACCGAATGTGGCCCCGGCGAGATCGGCGGCCAGTGCGGTACGGCCTTCGCCCATGCGGATCGGGCCGACCGCGACGGTCGCGCTCCGCTCCCGCACCCGGGCCGCAGCCGTGTCCGCGTTCCGTACGGAGAAGAAGGGAGTCCACTGGACGGCCACGCCCATGGTGCGGGCGATGGCGCCCATTCCGGCGACGGGCACGTCGCCCGCGTAGGCCACGCTGAAGTGCTCGCCGAGACTCCCCGGCCGGAAGGACCAGCCCAGCACCTCGGCGTAGAAGCGCTGTGCGGCCTCCAGGTCGGCCGTCGCCAGGCTCACCCAGCAGGGGGCTCCGTACACAGGTGCCACTGCGGAGTGCACTCCCGCTCTCCTCGCCTCGCTCGCGAACCCGATCAGCGGCCGAGCGCTTTCTCGAGCTGCTGCTTGTTCATCGAGGAGCGTCCCTCGACCCCGCGCTGCCTGGCCTCGTTGTAGAGCTGGTCGCGGGTGGGGCCGCTCCTGGGAGCCATGCCGCTGCCGGAGCGCTTGCCGCCGCGTGCGGAAGCCGACTTGCCCTTGACGGAGGTACGGCTTGCACGGCGGGCCTCGCCGGTGCGTGCACGCTCCTTGTTCACCGTGCGGGACGCGATCTCCTTGGCCCGGGCGGTGGGGGCGCCGCGCTTCTCGGCGCTCTCCTTGACGTGCTCGTACTGACGCTCACGCTTGGCATTCGATCCTGCAGGCATGACTCCTCCTGTCTTGTGTTCGAATCAGTGCCCCGATTACCCCTCCAGCTCGATTGCTAACAAGCGCACGCGAAACGGCACGGACCCGCATCCGGTGCGGGACGTCGAACATGAGAAGAACGGCGGCAGGGTCGTCGGGACCTCGGCACCTCAGGGTTTACGGGCCACACCGCCGTAGCAAGCAGCCTCGGCGTCGGTGACCTGGGAGAGGTCGCGATCAGGGTCGGGATGCCAGCGGTGGGTGACGGTGACTCCCGGGTCCAGCAGGTCCCAGCCGTCGAAGAAGCGGGTGAACTCCTCGCGGCTGCGGGCCTGCACCGGGGTTCCGGCAGCCTCGTAGGCGCCGACGGCGCCCATGACGGCTTCGGCGTCGAATTCCGCCGTGAGATGGCTGATGGTGAGGGTGCTGCCGGAGGGCAGGGCGTCCTTGAAGTACTCGACGACGTCGTGCGCGGTGCTGCTGCCCGGGATGAAGTGCAGCAGCGCGATGAGGCTGAGGGCGACCGGGCGGCTCAGGTCGAGGGTCCCGGTCAGCTCGGGTGACTTCATCAGCGCTTCGGGGTCGCGTGCGTCGCCCTGTGAGTAGGCGGTACGGCCCTGGGGGTGGCTGCGCAGCAGGGCCTGGGCGTGGGTGAGCACGATGGGGTCGTTGTCCGTGTAGACGACCGTGGCCTCGGGCGCGGTCTCCTGGACGATCTCGTGGAGATTGGGCGAGGTCGGTATGCCGGTGCCGACGTCCAGGAACTGGCGCATTCCCAGCTGTGTGAGACGGCGGACCGAGCGGTGCATGAACTGGCGGTTCGCGCGCGCCGCCACCAGGGCCGCCGGGAAGACGGCCATCGCCCGGCCGGCTCCCTCACGGTCGGCTGGGAAGTTCGTGGTCCCTCCGAGGAAGTAGTCGTACATCCGCGCCGAATGGGCCCGGTCCAGTTCGAGATCCACCGCGCCTTCGTCAGCCACCACTGGGGCTCCGCCTCTCGTCTCACCGCAAAGATGGGGCCGCTATGGTGCGCCATTCCGGCCAAGTTGCCCAGGCCGCGTCCGGCGGAGGGGAGAAGACCGGCCACGCGGGGGCATGGTGAAGCAGAGGGGGCACAGGGGGCGGGGGTAGCCACGCTTTCACTCTGTGTAGTATTTTCCCGGACCTCCGTCGCGCTCCTGACCTTTCGCCTCAGGAGTGCCCTCGTCCGATCTGCAACTTCTCCTGCGAGAGGGCTCCTTCATGGGCGCCGAGGATGACCGACCGCCGGGCCTGTCCGAAGCGGATGATGCGCAGTCGAGCGACGCACGTCGCCGGTTACTGCTCTCCTTCGACGCGTTCGACGCCTCCCACCACCGGCTTTGGCTGCGTTACGCGCACACTCAGGTGGGCAGCCGGGCCGCCGCGCAGCGCGTCGTCGAGGACGCCTGCCGTCATCTGCTGGACCACTGGGTGCACGCACTGCGCCGGCAGTCCCTCACCGAGTACGCGTGGACCGTACTCAAGGAACATGTCGCCAGGTGGCTGAGCGAGCACCGGCAGCGGCCCCAGCTGGCTGAGACAGCCGCCTTCCACGCCGCCATCCGCAAGGCCCTGCTGTTCGAGCTGCGTGACGAATTCGCCGTACTGGAAGGCGAGATCGGGCTGTACGCCGCGATCACACGGCT
>DATMEI010000603.1:0-5152 GCA_035556995.1 Streptomyces sp. | reverse complement strand
TTCGTGGAGTGGGGGGTCCGTCTGGGGGCGGAGCGGTACGGGGGCCGGGACTGCGTCGCGTTCGAGCTCTATCCACGGTGACGGGGTCCACCCGCGCGGGACCGAGCCGTCCGGTGTGGTCTACGCGCGCCGCGGCAGATTGCGAACGGTCATGACCGCGACCGGCAGCAGCAACACGGCAGCCAGCGCGCTGAGCCAGCCGTAGCCCGCCTCGGAGACGATCAGCCCGGCCAGAGCACCACCCGCGCCCGCTGCCGCGTTCATGATCAGGTCGGAAACGCCCTGCACGGAGGCGCGGGCGGGCTGCGGCACGGAGTCGGTCAGCAGCGCCGACCCCGAGACCAGGCCGGCCGACCAGCCGAGACCGAGCAGGAACAGGCCCGCAGCCGACTGCGCGTGATGGCCGTTCGCAGTACCTGCCAGAGCCGCCGCACAGGAGAGCAGTGCGACGGCGAGAAGGATGACGCCGAGCCGCCCGAAGCGGTCGGCGAGCCAGCCCATGAGGGGTGAGAACGCGTACATGCCCACGATGTGCGCGCTGATGACCAAGCCGATGAGCTGTATGCCCGCACCGTGGTGACCGAGGTCCACGGGCGTCATGACCATGATCGTCACCATGGCGGTGTGCGAGACCGCGATGGTGACGAGCGCAAGGCGGGCGCGCGGTGAGGCGGCGACGGCGGCCAGACCGGCTCGCAGCGAACGGTCGTCTTTGCTCTTGGTGGGGCCGCTCCCGCCGGCCGCGCCGCCCGCGCCGCCCTCCTTCGCGGAATCGTCAGCTCCTCCGGCTTCTTCGCCGTCCGTCCCGTCGGCGTCGCCGTCATCCGCGGCGGCGAGCGCGCGGGCTGTGAGCAGCGGGTCGGGGCGCAGCAGCAGGTGCATCAGCACGGCGGTGACGAGGAAGACCGCGGAGCCCCATACGAACGCCCCCGCAGTGGCCGGGATGCCCAGGCCGGCGACGGACCGTCCCGCGGGGGCGGCGATGTTCGGGCCCAGGACCGCGCCGATCGTGGTCGCCCATACGACGAAGGAGATGGCCCGTGCCCGCTGCCCGGGCTCAGCGAGATCCGCCGCGGCGTACCGCGCCTGGAGATTGGCGGAACTGGAGGCTCCGAAGGCCGTCATGCCGAGCAGCAGCAGCGGGAAGCTGTTCACCACAGCCCCGATGACGACGACCGTGCCGCCCGCGGCGCCGATCAGGTAGGCGACGGTGAGGCCGGCGCGGCGGCCACGCGCGACCATCAGCGCCGCGAGGGGCAGCGACAGCAGAGCCGTCCCGATGACCGACGATGTCGCAGCGAGCCCGGACATGGCCTCGGATCCGCTGACCTCCTTGGCCAGCACCGCGGCCAGAGTGACGGCTGTGGCGACGCCGAGGCCGCCGAGTATCTGCCCGGTCACCAGCACGGCCGTGGTGCGGCGGCGCAGGGCGACGAGCTCCGCCCCGCGGGGAGGCGCGAGCGGGCGGACGCCCGTTTCGCCGGCCCCTGTGTCAGGAGCGTCGGCGGCGTTGTCGGTGTCGGTCACGGACGGCAGTCTGCCAGCGCGGTGGGCGGACGCCTACGGAGTATCGCGCCCTTGTCGCGGCCCCTCAGAAGAGAGGCTGCGGAAGCAGACCCTCCAGTGCGAGCAGCGCACGCTTGGTCTCCGTACCGCCGCCGAAACCGCCGAGGCCGCCGCCGCTTTCGACCACCCGGTGACAGGGAACGACCACGGGCAGCGGATTCGACCCCATGGCCACGCCGACGGCGCGAGCCGCTCCCGGCTCACCCACCCTCTCGGCGAGGTCCTGATAGCCGGCGGTGGCGCCGAACGGCACGGACGCGGCCAGCTCCCGCAGCACCCGCTCGTTGAAGCCGCCGGACAGAGACCAGTCCAGCGCGACGGTGAACGCGCGCAGCTCCCCCTGGAAGTAGGAGCTGAGCTCTGCCGCCGCCACGTCGAGGGCGGGGTGCGGGGTGGTCGCGTGAGCGGAGGCCGTGTCGTCCGCGCGGACAGGAGGTGCGCCGAGGCGGCCCGCGAGTCGCGCGAGGGCCCGGTCCGCCGTGGCGGAGTCGGCGTGGAAGACGACATTGACCAGGCCTTCGTCGGTCGCGGCGAGCAGAAGGGGGCCGACAGGGGTGTCCCGCAGCGTCCAGGTGCAGCTGCGGGAGGTCGCACTCGCCGGTGTCTCATTCATGCGGGCACTGTAGAGGCGCCCTCTGACAACAGCCGTCCGTCGCGTGACGGACCGTAAGGCTGAGGCCGTGTTCTTGCCGGTTGTCCAGTTGTCCGGTTGTTCCGTTGTCCAGTTCTTCCGTTGTTCCGTCTGTTGCGGGCCGGGGAGCAAGGACCGGATGTGGGGGGTAGGACAAGGCCCTGCCTGCCCGCCTGACGAAACGGTTCAGCCCTTGGTCGCTTCCCGAACCACGTCCGGGTAGTTGGAGATGATCCCGTCCACCCCGGCCTTGTCGACCGTCCGTGCCGTCGATCCGTCGTTGACGGTCCAGGTGAAGACTTCCATCTGCTCCCCGAGAGGCCCCTTCCGTGCATGTACGGCATTGACGTAGTCCTTGGTCACCGTGGTGTACCTCGGATTGATCTGGTCGGTGAACTTCGCGTAGGAGTCCAGTTCCGAGACCTTCGGAGTCCCCAGGAATCCGGTCTTCACCGCCGGGTTCAAGGAGTGCGTGGTCTTGACCGACGCGGCGTTGAAGCTCTGGATGACGAGCTTGTTCTTCGTGTGCTTGCTGTCCAGCCAGCCGTTGTCGGAGAGCTCCTTGAGCGTCTGAAGCTCGATCCCCGGATACAGCTCCGGGGACTTCAGTTCCATCAGCAGCCGCTGGCCGTTCTCGGTGATGCTCTTCAAGTACTGCTCGAGGGTGGGGACTTTCTCACCCGCGTAGTCGTCGCTGAACCAGCTTCCGGCATCCAGACGCTTGATCTCCTTTGAGGTGAATTCGGAGACGTTCCACGGGGACCGCTCCGGGTAGAGCTTCTCCACGTTGGTCGTCCGGGCGAGCGTCGTGTCGTGCATGATGACCAGTTCGCCGTCCTTGGTGCGCTGTACGTCGTTCTCCACCCAGTCGAAGCCGAGCTTGTCGGCCTTCTCGACCGCACTGAGGGTGTTTTCCGGCGCGTAACCGGAAGCTCCTCGGTGGGCGACTGTCACGGGTGGGTCGGTCTTCGTCGCCTGGGGGGCCGCGGCAGCGGGGGTCGCGGTGAGGCTGAGCGCGGCCACTCCCAGGAGCACGCCGGTAGCGGCGACTACGGCACGGCGCATCGACATACGGGGACTCCTCGCGTTCGTGCGAACACTGTCAGCTAGAGCGTTCCCGTTGCGCGATACACGGAAGCAGAAGCGGAATGGCGTGAGTGTGAACGTGTCGCGACGCTTCGTAGCCTTCGCCCGAGGTCCTTGTCAGTGGTGAGTCGTACGGTGGTCAGCATGCGGCCCCAAACCCAGATCGAACGCACCGTGGCGCCTTTCGAGGTCATCAGCCCCTACCGGCCCAGCGGTGACCAGCCCACCGCGATCGCTGACCTGGAGCAGCGCGTCAGCGGGGGCGAGAAGGACGTCGTGCTGCTCGGCGCGACAGGCACTGGCAAATCCGCAACAACGGCGTGGATGATCGAGAAGCTCCAGCGGCCCACGCTGGTGATGGCGCCGAACAAGACCCTGGCCGCGCAGCTGGCGAACGAGTTCCGCGAACTCCTCCCGAACAACGCGGTGGAGTATTTCGTCTCGTACTACGACTACTACCAGCCCGAGGCGTACGTCCCCCAGACGGACACCTACATCGAGAAGGACTCCTCGATCAACGAAGAGGTGGAGCGGCTGCGCCACAGCTCCACGAATTCCCTGCTGACGCGTCGCGACGTGGTCGTGGTGGCCTCCGTCTCCTGCATCTACGGCCTGGGCACCCCGCAGGAGTACGTCGACCGCATGGTGCCGCTCAAGGTCGGTCAGGAGATCGACAGGGACGATCTGCTGCGCCGCTTCGTCGAGGTGCAGTACACACGCAACGACATGTCCTTCACTCGCGGCACCTTCCGGGTGCGGGGCGACACGATCGAGATCTTCCCGGTGTACGAGGAGCTGGCCGTCCGCATCGAGATGTTCGGGGACGAGATCGAGGCGCTCTCCACGCTCCACCCGCTCACCGGTGAGGTGATCTCGGACGACGAGGACCTCTATGTCTTTCCGGCCTCCCACTATGTGGCGGGCCCCGAGCGCATGGAGCGGGCCATCACCGGCATCGAGGCCGAGCTGGAGGAGCAGCTCGCCTCGATGGAGAAGCAGGGCAAGCTGCTGGAGGCCCAGCGGCTGCGGATGCGCACGACGTACGACATCGAGATGATGCGCCAGATCGGCACCTGCTCCGGAATCGAGAACTACTCGCGGCACATCGACGGCCGTGACCCGGGCACCGCCCCGCACACACTGCTGGACTTCTTCCCCGACGACTTCCTGCTCGTCATCGACGAGTCGCACCAGACGGTCCCGCAGATCGGCGCGATGTACGAGGGAGACGCCGCGCGCAAGCGCACCCTGGTCGACCACGGCTTCCGGCTGCCGTCGGCGATCGACAACCGGCCGCTGAAGTGGGAGGAGTTCGTGAAGCGGATCGGGCAGACCGTCTATCTGTCGGCCACCCCCGGGCCGTACGAACTCTCGCGGGGCGACGGTTACGTGGAGCAGGTGATCCGCCCGACCGGTCTCGTCGACCCCCAGGTCGTGGTCAAGTCCACCGAGGGCCAGATCGACGATCTGGTCCACGAGATCCGTACGCGCACGGAGAAGAACGAGAGGGTGCTGGTCACCACCCTCACCAAGAAGATGGCCGAGGATCTGACCGAGTATTTCCTCGAGCTGGGCATCCAGGTCAGGTATCTCCACAGCGACGTGGACACGCTGCGCCGCGTGGAGCTGCTGCGGGAGCTGCGCGCGGGTGAGTTCGACGTGCTGGTCGGGATCAACCTGCTGCGTGAGGGCCTGGACCTTCCCGAGGTCTCGCTCGTCGCCATCCTGGACGCCGACAAGGAGGGCTTCCTGCGCTCCGGTACGTCCCTGATCCAGACGATCGGCCGTGCGGCGCGAAACGTCTCCGGGGAGGTGCACATGTACGCCGACAAGGTCACTCCGGCCATGGAGAAGGCCATCGAGGAGACC
>DATMEI010000602.1:0-3694 GCA_035556995.1 Streptomyces sp. | reverse complement strand
CCTCCTGGTCGAAGGCGACCTTGAAGGACTGGTTCGGCCTGCGGCGGGCGTAGAGCCAGCGCAGCAGCGGTGCCTCCATGATCTCCAACGCGTCGGCGGGGGTGGGCACTCCGCCCTTCGAGGACGACATCTTCGCCATGCCGCTGATGCCGACGAACGCGTACATCGGGCCGATGGGCTGCTCGGCGTCGAAGATCTCCTTCACGAGCTGACCGCCGACGACGAAGGACGATCCGGGCGACTGGTGGTCCACGCCGCTCGGCTCGAAGACCACGCCCTCGTAGGCCCAGCGCATCGGCCAGTCGACCTTCCACACGAGCTTGCCGTGGTCGTACTCGCGCAGCACCACCGTTTCGCTGTGCCCGCACGCGCAGGTGTAGGTCAGCTCGGTCGTCTCGTCGTCGTACGCCGTGACGGTGGTCGTGTCGCGGGAGCAGACCGTGCAGTAGGGCTTGTACGGGTAGTACGCGCCGGCGCCCGCCCCCGAGCCGTCGTCCTCGTCGGCGGCGCCGGAACCCTCGGCGGCCTCGATCTCGGCGGCGTCGGGCTCTCCCTGCTTCTGCTTCTTCTTGCCGCCCGCGGCCGCCTTGTCCAGCGTCCGGTACCGGTCGAGCACGGCGTCGATGCGCTCGCGTTCGCGCATCGCGAAGAGGATCTGCTCGCGGTAGGCCCCCGAGGTGTACTTCGCGGTCTGGCTGATGCCGCGGTACTCCACGCCGAGCTGGGCGAGCGACTCCTCCATCGCTGCCCTGAAGTGACCGGCCCAGCTGTCATGTGCGCTGCCGCGCGGCGCGGGCACCGAGGTCAGGGGCTTGCCGATGTGCTCGTTCCAGGACTCGTCCACGCCCCCGACGCCGGCGGGCACCTTCCGGAACCGGTCGTAGTCGTCCCAGGAGATGATGTGTTCGCACTCCACACCGCGGCGCTTGATCTCGTCGGCGACCAGGTGCGGAACCATCACCTCACGCAGATTGCCCAGGTGGATCGGGCCGGAGGGTGAGAGCCCGGAGGCGCAGACCACTGCTTTCCCGGGCGCGCGACGCTCCGCTTCGGCGATGACGTCATCGGCGATACGGGAGACCCAGTCGGTCTCGGTGGTGGTCCGATCCACGGTCCGGCACTTCCTTCTCTCTGCGCTGCGCTTCCAGGCCTGACTTCCAAGCCCGGGGGGCCCATTCTCCCACTGCGGCGGGCCCGGTCGCACATGGGATACTGGGGTGCTGACCCAGCCACCCACTTGGGATACTGGGGTTGCTGACCCAGCCACCCACTACGGAACGGCTCGCATTCATGGCCTCGGTCCCCTCGCTCGCCGCAACGCTCCACCAGCGCCTCTCGGAGGCCGTCTCGGCAGCTCTGCCGGACTCGGACACCCCGGGCGACCCCATGCTGCGACGTAGCGACCGGGCCGACTTCCAGGCGAACGGAATGCTGGCGCTCGCCAAGCGGCTCAAGGCCAATCCGCGTGAGCTGGCGGGCCGGGTCGTGGAGAGCCTGCCGGCCAACGAGGAGATCGACTCCGTCGAGGTGTCCGGGCCGGGCTTCCTCAACATCCTCGTCCAGGACGCCGCTGTCCTGCGCAACCTCGCCGCCCGCTCCGACGACGAGCGGCTGGGCGTCCCGTACGCGCAGAAGCCTGGCACCACGGTGATCGACTACTCGCAGCCGAACGTGGCCAAGGAGATGCACGTCGGGCATCTGCGCTCGACCGTCATCGGCGACGCCGTCACCAAGATCCTGGAGCACCGGGGCGAGACGGTCGTCCGCCGTCACCACATCGGCGACTGGGGCACCCAGTTCGGCATGCTCATCCAGTATCTGATCGAGCACCCGCACGAGTTGGACCACGCGTCGGATTCCGCGGACGCGCACGACGAGGGCGAGGCCGCCATGGCCCGCCTCAGCCGGCTCTACAAGGACTCCCGCGCGGTCTTCGACTCCGACGCGGAGTTCAAGGGCCGGGCACGCGACCGGGTCGTGGCCCTGCAAGCCGGCGACGAGGAGACACTCGCCCTCTGGCACAAGATCGTGGACGAGTCGAAGATGTACTTCCAGGCCGTCTACGAAGACCTGGACGTGGAGATCCACGACAAGGACATCGTCGGCGAGAGCGCCTACAACGACGACCTCCAGCAGGTCGTGAAGGACCTGGAGACCTCGGGCGTCGCCGTACGTTCCGAGGGTGCCCTGTGCGTCTTCTTCGACGACGTCAAAGGCCCCGACGGCTCCCCCACCCCGCTCATCGTGCAGAAGTCCAACGGCGGCTTCGGCTATGCGGCGACCGACCTCGCCGCGATCCGCGACCGCATCGGCAAGCTCCACGCCGACACCTTGCTGTATGTGGTCGACGCCCGCCAGGCGCTGCACTTCCGCATGGTCTTCGAGACCGCGCAGCGCGCGGGCTGGCTCCCCGAAGGCACAGCGCGGCAGCTGGCGTTCGGGACGGTCCTGGGCAAGGACGGCAAGCCGTTCAAGACCCGCGAGGGCGAGAGCGTACGGCTGGTGGACCTGCTGAACGAGGCGACGCAGCGTGCGGCCGTGGTCGTACGGGAGAAGGCGCAGGACCTCACCGAGGACGAGATCCAGGAGCGTGCCGCCCAGGTGGGCATCGGCGCGGTCAAGTACGCGGACCTGTCCAACTCCATGACGAGGGACTACGTCTTCGACCTCGACCGGATGGTCTCCCTCCAGGGCGACACGAGCGTCTACCTCCAGTACGCCCACGCCCGTATCCGGTCCATCTTCCGCAGGGCCGGCGACCTGAGGGTCCAGGTGCACCCGACGCTGACGCTGGAACCGGCGGAACGTGCCCTGGCCCTGCATCTGGACGAGTTCGGGGACACCCTGGCAGAAGCGGCCGAGAGCTGTGAACCGCACAAGCTGGCTGCCTACCTCTACGAACTGGCCACGCTCTTCGGCCCGTTCTACGAGAACTGCCCCGTGCTCAAGGCCGAGACACCGCAGTTGGCGGAGAACCGCCTCTTCCTCTGCGACCTCACGGCCCGCACCCTCCGGCAGGGCATGTCCCTGCTGGGCATCCGGACTCCGGAGCGGCTGTGAGTCCGTGAGCCTGCCCGAGGTGGCCGTACGGCCGCAGGATCTGACGGCCCGCGCCGCACAGCTGGCCGCGGCCGGCGGCCGTCGCCTCCTCGGGATCGCCGGGCCGCCCGGCGCCGGCAAGTCCACGCTGGCGGCCCGGCTGGCCGACGCTCTCGGCCCGGAGAGGGCCGTGCTCGTCCCGATGGACGGCTTCCACCTCGCCGACGTCGAGCTCCGCCGTCTGGGCCGCCTGAACCGCAAGGGCGCCCCGGACACCTTCGACGCGTACGGTTACGCGGCACTGCTGCGGCGGCTGCGCGCACCACACGCGAAGGGCGAGGGCGAGGGCGAGACGGTCTACGCACCCGGATTCGACCGCGAGTTGGAGCAGCCGGTCGCCGGTTCGCTGCCGGTCCCGCCGGAGGTGCCGCTCATCGTCACCGAAGGCAACTACCTGCTGCTCGACGAGCCCGCTTGGCGGCCCGTACGCCCGCTGCTCGACGCATGCTGGTGGGTGAGCCTGGACGACGGCGTTCGGCTGCGGCGGCTGATCGACCGGCATGTGCGGTACGGCAAATCACCGTCCGAGGCGGAGAGTTGGGTCCACCGCTCGGACGAGGCCAACGCCCGCCTCATCGCCCCGGGCCGCGCGAGG
>DATMEI010000601.1:0-5142 GCA_035556995.1 Streptomyces sp. | reverse complement strand
GCCTTAAAACATAAAACGGACAATGCAGGCTATTCGTGTCACCATTCGGCTTCATTGCTCGTCCTTATGCGCACCGCGGATTTTCGTCCCGCCCGTGACTCGTAGACTCGTCGACGATGGATACAAGCCTCCAGGACCACTCCTCCGGTGCCCCCGGGGAGACGCCGCCGGTCGGCCAGGTACTCGACGGCCGGTACCGCGTCGAGTCGCGCGTCGCCGTGGGCGGAATGGCCACGGTCTACCGCGCCGTGGACACCCGCCTCGACCGCGAGCTCGCCCTGAAGGTCATGCACCCGTCACTCGCCTCCGACGGCGCCTTCGTGGACCGCTTCATCCGCGAGGCCAAGTCCGTGGCCCGTCTCGCGCACCCCAACGTCGTCGGCGTCTACGACCAGGGCACGGACGGCACGTACGTCTACCTGGCGATGGAGTACGTCTCGGGCTGCACACTCCGCGACGTACTGCGCGACCGTGGTGCGCTCCAGCCGCGCGTGGCCCTCGACATCCTGGAACCGATGCTGGCCGCGCTGGGCGCCGCCCACCACGCCGGCATGGTGCACCGCGACATGAAGCCGGAGAACGTACTGATCGGCGACGACGGCCGCGTCAAGGTCGCCGACTTCGGGCTCGTACGGGCGGTGGACAGCCAGACCTCCGTGGGGACCGACAGCATCCTCGGAACGGTCTCCTATCTCGCCCCGGAGCAGATCGAGCACGGCACGGCGGACACCCGCACCGACCTCTACGCGTGCGGCGTGATGCTCTACGAGATGCTCACCGGTGACAAGCCTCGCACCGGCGGCACCCCTGCCCAGGTGCTCTACCAGCATCTGCACGAGGACATGCCCGCCCCCTCGGTCACGGTGCCGGGCCTCGCCCCCGGGCTCGACGCCCTGGTCGCGCGGGCCACTGCGCGCGGGCCCGGCGACCGCCCCGACGACGCGGCCGCGATGCTCTCCGAGACCCGCCGCATCAGGGCGGGACTGACAGGAGCAGAGCTGGACGCGGTCCCTCCGCAGGCGAAGGGCGCGGGGGCCGGGCATGCGGGGCCCGAAGACCATACGAGCGTGCTCCCCCGTCCCGCAGGCCAGTACGAGCCGTACAACCCGGGGCACGACGACGAACTGAACCGCACCGCCAGATTCGCCGTCCCTCCGCCCGCGGAGCCCTCGCACGCGCACCACCGCGGTGGCCCGGAGCGCCGCCGCGGTGGCGGCAGAGTCTTCCTCGTGACGCTGGCAGTGCTGCTGCTCACGCTGGTCGGCACAGGTGTCTGGTACATCAACTCCGGCCAGTTCACCCAGACCCCGGCCGTGCTGGACAAGACCGAGGCCGACGCCCGGAAGGTCATGGACCAGTCCGGGCTCGATGTGAAGATCAGCCGGGACTACAGCGAACGCATCGAACGCGGCCACGTGCTCGACACCAACCCGGACCCGGGCTCGCGTATCCGCAAGACCGGCACCGTCACCCTGGTCGTCTCGCGCGGCCCGGAGATCGTCAAGGTTCCGGACCTCTCCGGTACGCCCCTCGCGGACGCCCAGCGCCGGCTCAAGAAGGCGGGTCTGGAGCCCGGCGTGGTGAAGCGGGAGTTCAACGAGGAGACCGCGCAGGGTTCCGTGATCGGCACGGAGCCCGACACCGGCTCCAAGCAGCGCCCCGGCTCCCCCGTCGGTCTCACCGTCTCCAAGGGCGCACCCGTCGACGTACCGGACGTGGTCGGCGACGACGAGGACTCGGCCCGCGAGGATCTGGAAGAGAACGGCCTGAAGGTACGCATCGCGTCCAGCCGGGTCTTCTCCGAGGAGGACGAGGGCGAGGTCGCCCGCCAGTCCCCCACCGAGGGCGGGACCGCGGCGAAGGGCGACACCGTCACTCTCACCATCTCCAAGGGCCAGGACATGGTGGAGGTCCCCGACGTGGAGGACCTGAACAAGGACAAGGCACGGCGGGAGCTGAGGGAAGCGGGCTTCGAGGTCACCGTGCGCCGGCTCTTCTTCGGGGACAAGGTCTTCAACCAGTCGCCGGGCGGCGGCGACGAAGCCCCGCGTGGCTCCCGTGTGACCCTCTGGCTGCGCTGAGCAGGGCAGCCACTACAGTGCGGCCGGGCAGGCCGTCGTCCCTTCACCGGCGCCCGGAACCACGCTGACGACGTGCGCGTGTGCCTTCACCCGTGGTGAACAAACGCCATATTCATGTGACTCCGGACATAGGACTCTTGTCACGTACGAAGGTTTTTAGTGCGCGCTGTTTCCCCCCGTAACAGCAAGCGGAACACGGGGAAGAACTATCTCCACGGCCGGCCGTGATACCCCATTAAACGACCGGGGATAGTACGTCACACCTTTGTGTTGTCTTTGCTGAACCTCTAAGAATTGCCTTCGGTCGCACTCGCCGGGAATCCGAACTCGGCGTACTCCGCCTTTTCGGCACCCGCGACGAACGCAATTGAAAGGTTCGCTCACAATGCCCAGCATTCCCGGCTACGTCCGCAACCCCAAGTTCAAGCGTATAACCGCCGCAGGTATCTCCGCCGTCGGCGCGGCTGCCATCGCGCTGTCCGTCATCCCCGGCTCGGCCGACGCGGGCGACAAGAGCCAGTCCTCCGCCAAGCAGGTCAGCTCCTCCGCCGCGTCCTCGACCGGGGACGCCCCCAAGTCCGAACTCAAGGCATCCAAGCAGGGCACTCTCGATCCGAACGCCCAGCGCACCGACGCAGCCGCCCAGAAGAAGGCAGTGGCCGAGCAGAAGGCCATCGCCGACAAGCGCGCCGCCGCCGTCAAGGACCAGGCGGCCAAGAAGGTCGCCGCCGCGAAGAAGGCCGAGCAGGAGCGCAAGGCCGAGGCCAAGGCCAAGGCCTCCCGGGCCGCCAAGCGTGCCGCCGCCAAGCCGACCTACCCGAACAACCTCGACGGCTGGATCCGCGAGGCCCGCGCCGTCATGGCGAAGCACGGCATCCCCGGCTCGTACGAGGGCATCAAGCGGAACATCATGCGCGAGTCCGGCGGTGACCCGAACGCCCAGAACAACTGGGACATCAACGCCCAGAACGGCACCCCGTCCAAGGGTCTGCTGCAGACCATCAAGCCGACCTTCGACGCTTACCACGTGGAAGGCACGCCCAACGACATGACCGACCCCGTCGCGAACATCGTCGCTGCGTGCAACTACGCGGCCGACCGCTACGGTTCGATGGACAACGTCGACTCGGCATACTGATGGTGTGACGACCAAGCGACAGCGCAATCCCATTGGCGGCCACGTCCCTGCAGCAGGGGGACTGGCCGCCACTGGCATTTCCTATGCAGAAGACATCGGGGCGGAGACCGTCCAGGTATTCGTTTCCAATCCCCGCGGCTGGGCGACGACTTCCGGATCCCCGCAACAGGATCAGGAATTCCGTGACGCCTGCACGGAACGCGGACTTCCCGCGTACATCCATGCCCCGTATCTCATCAATTTCGGATCGCACACCACGGCCACCGCCGGCAACTCCGTTTCCTCACTGCGCCATTCACTGCGCAGGGGGCGCGAAATCGGAGCACTCGGTGTCGTGGTTCACACGGGTTCCGCGACCGGTGGCCGTGAACGGGATGTCGCCCTCGCACAGACGGGACGGCTGCTGCGTCCGCTGCTGGAGGAGCTGACGCATGAGGACGACCCGTGGCTGCTGCTGGAGCCCACAGCCGGACAGGGCTTCTCGCTCTGCTCCCAAGTCGCCGACCTCGGACCGTACTTCGACGTCCTCGGGCATCACCCGAGGCTGGGCGTCTGCCTCGACACCTGCCACGTCTTCGCCGCCGGGCACGACCTGGCAGCGCCGGGCGGAGTGAAGCGGACCCTGGACGAACTGGAAGCCGTGACCGGCCCCGGACGGCTGAAGCTCATCCACGCCAACGACTCCAAGGATGTCGTGGGCGCCCACAAGGACCGCCATGCGAACATCGGCTCCGGCCACATCGGCGCGGAACCCTTCGCCGAGTTGATGACGCACCCGGCGACCGAGGGCGTCCCCCTTGTGATCGAGACACCGGGCCGCAAGGAAGGCCACGCGGCGGATGTGGCACGGCTGAAGGCACTCCGGGAAGGCGGAAGCTGACCATGCAGCAGCGCGCTCCGGTCCCCTGGGGACGGCATCCCGGGCGACGCTGCACTGCCTGACCGGCTGCGCCGTCGGAGAGATCACCGGCATGGCCATCGGCACCGCTCTGCGCCGACGCGACGTCCCCACCATGGTGACGGCCATCGCTCCGGCCTTCGTCTTCGGCTACAGCCTCACGGTGTACGCGGCCCTGCGACTACAGCTCGGGGCCCTCGCCGGGCTCCTCCTGGTAGGAGTAGCGCTGTTCCCTCCAGGGGTCACCGATGTTGTGATAGCCGCGCTCCTCCCAGAAGCCGCGGCGGTCGGTGGTCATGTACTCCACGCCGCGCACCCACTTGGGGCCCTTCCAGGCGTACAGCTGCGGCACCACCAGTCGCAGGGGGAAGCCGTGTTCGGCGGTGAGCAGTTCGCCCGCACGGTGGGTTGCGAAGAGGGTCGAGGAGGCCTCGAAATCCGCCAGCCGCAGGTTCGAGCTGAAGCCGTACTCCGCCCAGACCATGACGTGTGTGACGTCGTCGGCCGGCGGTGCCAGCTCCAGCACCGTACGGGCGAGCACCCCGCCCCATTCGGCCCCCAGCATGCTGAACTTGGTCACGCAGTGCAGATCGGCGACGACCGTCTCGTACGGCAGTGCCGTGAACTGCTCGTGATCCCAGGCGTGCTTGTCACCGTCGGCGGTCGCCCCGAAGACCCGGAAGTCCCAGCGGTCGGGCTTGAACTTCGGCACCGGCCCGTAGTGCGTGACCGGCCAGCCGCGCTGGAGCCGCTGCCCCGGCGGAAGCGGTTGCTGCTCCCCCTCGCGACTCTCCGGCTGCCCCATCTCCCCATGGTGACAGACCCTTGTGCAGTCGCTTACCGGCACCCCGGACCGCCACTGCCCGACTCCTCCTCGCTCATCAATTCGGGCGATTTCGGTAAGCCTTCGCTTACTGGACCAGGTCGCGACACGGTGCGAGGATGCGCGGGCGCGCGCAAGCACCTGGTACTTTTCCGCCCCCTGGAAGGAGCCCGCGGCCATGCAGGGCGACCCCGAGGTCATC
>DATMEI010000600.1:0-7831 GCA_035556995.1 Streptomyces sp. | reverse complement strand
ACCGGGGGCGTCGGCGCCGGGGGCGTCGGAGATCGTCTCGTGGAGCGCGAGGGAACTCTCCCGGGCCGTCGGCGGCCGTCAGGTCTCGTGCGCAGAGGTCATGCAGGCGTACCTCGAGCACATCGAGAGGATCAACCCGCACGTCAACGCGATCGTCGGGGCGCAGGCACCGGAGATCTCCATGGAGCAGGCCCGCGAGCGTGACCGTCAACTGCGGCGCGGTCAGCACCTGGGCTGGATGCACGGCTTCCCGCACGCGGTCAAGGACCTCTCGGAGGCGCGCGGGCTGCCCTGGACGGAGGGCTCGCCGCTGTACCGGGACCGCGTCGCAGGCCAGGACGCACTGTTCGTGAAGCGGCTCAAGGACGCCGGGGCGGTGGTCATCGGAAAGACCAACACCCCGGAGTTCGGGCTGGGTTCGCAGACCTACAACCAGGTGTGGGGGACCACGGGCAACGCCTACGACCCCGCACGCACGGCGGGCGGCAGCAGCGGTGGAGCGGCGTCCGCGCTCGCGCTGCGGATGCTGCCGGTCGCCGACGGCAGCGACTACATGGGATCGCTGCGCAATCCGGCCGCCTTCAACAACGTGCTGGGCATGCGCCCGAGTTGGGGCCGCGTTCCCGCGCCCGGCTTCGCCGGGCAGCTGGGCGTCGCGGGCCCCATGGCACGTACGGCTGCGGACCTGGCCTGGCTGCTGTCGGTGATGGCCGGGCCCCACGAGAGCGCACCGTCGGCGCTCTCCGAGGGCGGCGAGCGCTTCAGGGAAGACCTCGGCCGTGACTTCCGCGGCACCCGCATCGCCTGGGTGGGGGACTGGAACGGCTACCTGGCCACCGAACCCGGAGTGCTGGAGGTGTGCCGCTCCTCCTTCGCCGCCTTCGAGGCGCTCGGGTGTGAAGTCGTCGAGGCTGTACCGGACTTCCCGCCGGAGGAGATCTGGCAGGCCTTCCTGGTCTGGCGCTGGTGGGCGAACCTGGAGCGGCACGGCCACTACGCCGACCCCGGAACGCGCGAGCAGATGAAGCCGGAGGCGGTCTGGGAGGTCGAGCACGGCATCCCCCTCAGCGCCCTCGACATCGCTGCCGCCGCCGACTCCCGTGACCGCTGGTACGCGGCACTGACCGGGTTCCTCGCCGGCTACGACTACGTCCTCGCCCCGGCCGCCCAGGTGTTCCCCTTCGAGAAGGAGACGCACTGGCCGGAGCGGGTCGGCGGGCGTGAGATGGACACGTACCACCGCTGGATGGAGACGGTCGTGCCCTGGTCGATGGGCGGGCTGCCGGTGATCGGGATGCCCGCCGGGTTCAGCGACCGCGGGCTGCCCATGGGGGTGCAGCTGATCGGCAGGTACGGTGCCGACTTCGGCCTGCTGCAACTGGCGTACGCCTACGAGGGGTTGACCGGCTGGGTCGAGCGGGAGCAGCCCTCACTGCTCGGCTGAGAGGGGTGCCGGGGCCGGGGGCCGGACCTACTTCTCGTCCGGGTTCCACTCCAGGAGCCGGACCTTGGCGACGGTGCGCACGTGGCTGCGCATCGCGGCGGCGGCAGCCTCCGGGTCGCCGTCCTGGACGGCTTCGAGGATGCGCACATGCTGGTCGAGGGAGCGCGTCGGCCGGCCGGGCTGCCGCAGTGATTCGTTGCGGCTCTCGGCGACCGACTCGGAGATCGAGCGCATGAACTCCGCCAGCAGCGTGCTGTGTCCGGCGGCGGTGACGGCCGCGTGGAACTGCCGGTCGCCCTCGACGCCGTGCCCGCCGCCCACGATGTCCGCTTCCATGTCGCTCAGTGCGGTGCGCATCGCCTTCAGGTCCTCCTCCGTGCGGCGCTCCGCGGCGAGTTCGGCGAGCTTGGTCTCCAGCGCCTCGCGGGCCTCCAGCACGTCGGGGAGACGCCGTCGGCGCTCGACGAGCCGGTCGACGGGCTCCGCGTCAAGGGTGTCGCCCACCAGGTAGGTGCCGCCGCCGTGCCGGGTCTCGACGAGGCCCTGCACTTCCAGGACGACCACGGCCTGCTTCACGGAGGCCCGGCTGACGCCCAGGCGCTGAGCCAGTTCCCGCTCCGGCGGCAGCCGGTCGCCCGCGCCCAGCTCGTGCTCGACGGCGTACGCCCTCAGCCTGTCCAGCACCTGCTCGTAGAGACGGGGACGCGTCATCGGTCGCAGCGAATCGTCGGTCATACGGGCCCCCTTGGTCTCCGATCCCCCGGTGGGCCGGAGCCTAGCACTGTGGATCAAAGGCTCAATGGTCCGGTGGACAAGTGGATGAACCAATCACGTCCCAGGCATTGACACCGCAAATGAGCGGGGCTCACCGTGGTCCAGCCACTTGACCATTCGGCCAGTGAGCCAATTTTCGCCATGCCCACCGGCTCGTCACCAGTACGAGCCGGCCCGACCGAATCCCACCGACACCGTCCCCGGGACCCAACGACGGGAGCCCCCTTGTCCGCCGAACTCATATCGATCCTTGTGCTGGTGGTGATCTTCGTCATCGCCACCACCCGCTCGGTCAACATGGGCGCCCTCGCCTTCGCCGCCGCGTTCGGCGTCGGCACGCTGGCAGCCGGTTTCGACGCCGAGCAGGTCTTCGCCGGATTCCCGGGCGACCTCTTCGTGGTGCTGGTCGGCGTCACGTACTTCTTCGCCATCGCACGGGCCAACGGCACGACCGACTGGCTGGTGCACGCCGGAATCAGGATGGTGCGCGGCCGGGTCGTGCTGATCCCGTGGGTGATGTTCGCCGTCACCGGTGTGCTGACGGCCATCGGCGCCGTCAGTCCGGCGGCGGTCGCCATCATCGCTCCCATCGCGATGGGCTTCGCGGCGAAGTACCGCATTCATCCCCTGCTCATGGGCGCGCTGGTGGTGCACGGTGCACAGGCGGGCGGCTTCTCGCCGATCAGCATCTACGGCTCGACGGTCAACAGCATCGTGGCCAGGGAGGGCCTGCCGGGGAACGAACTCGCCCTGTTCAGCGCCAGCCTGGTCGTGAACCTCGTCATCGCCGCGATCATCTTCGTCGCCTGCGGGGGCATGAGGCTGCGCGGCACGGGGGCCACTCCCGAGACCGGCAACACCGCCCCGAAGGGGACAGGTTCGGGCGGCGGCACCGCAACGGCCACGCAGACAGCCGGAACCACCGGAACCACCGGAACTACCGGAACCACCGGAACCACCGGAACCACCGGAGCCGTTGCGACCGCCGACCCGGCCCTGTCCGGGAGCACCGCCAGTGAGGACGTGCCAGGAGCTGGAGGCACGGTGCGGCTCACCCCCGCCCGTACCGCCACGCTCACCGGCCTGGTCCTGCTCGTCGTCGCCGTACTCGGGTTCGACCTCGACGCGGGCCTGACCGCCATCGCCCTGGCCGTCGTCCTCGCCGTCATCTGGCCGCAGGACAGCAAGCAGGCCGTCAACGGCATCACTTGGCCCACCGTCCTGCTGGTGTGCGGCATGCTCACCTACGTCAACGTCCTGGACGAGATGGGCACCATCGAGTGGGCCGGAGAGGGCGTCGCGGCCATCGGCGTGCCACTGATCGCCGCACTGCTCTTCTGCTACATCGGCGGGTTCGTCTCCGCCTTCGCCTCGTCCGTCGGCATCATCGGCGCCCTCATCCCGCTCGTCGTGCCCTTCCTCGAGAAGGGCGAGATCGGCGTCGTCGGCATGGTCGCCGCCCTCTCGGTGTCGGCCACGGTCGTCGACGTCAGTCCGTTCTCCACCAACGGCGCCCTCGTACTGGCCAGCGCCGAAGAGGTCGACAGGGACCGCTTCTTCCGCCAGCTCATGATCTACGGCGGCGTGGTCACCGCAGCGGTGCCCGCCCTGATCTGGCTGGCCATCGTCGTCCCCGGTTTCGGGTGACCTCCGAAGCCGGGGGCTGCCGCCACCCCGAACACACCCGACCGCGAGTGAACGATCAAGACTGCGAGGAACGCCACCGTGTCCACTTTCTTCCCGGCGCTGAGCACCCCTCCTGCCAAGACCGCCCTGCGATTCGGTGAACAGAGCCTGACCTACTCCGAACTGGCCGCGGCGGCAGGCGCCCTCGCACAGGAACTCACCCCCGGGCGGCGGATCGCCGTCTGGGCCACCCCCACTCTGGAGACCAGCGTCGCGGTGGTCGCCGCTCTGCTCGCGGGTGCACCAGCCGTGCCGCTCAACCCGAAGGTGGGCGAGCGCGAACTGGCGCACATCGTCAGCGACAGCGAGCCCGCCCTCGTACTCGCCGAGCCAGGTGTCCGCCTTCCCGCCGTGCTGGACGCGCTTCCCCGCACCGGCATCCCCACCGCGCCCCCGGCTGCTTCGTCGGCAACGCTCCCCGCCGAACCGGACGAGGAAGCTCCGGCGCTGATCGTCTACACCTCGGGGACGACAGGCCCTCCGAAGGGTGCCGTCCTCCCTCGCCGCGCGCTGACCTCCACCCTCGACGCGCTCGAGGACGCCTGGGAGTGGACGGCCGAGGACGTCCTCGTGCACGCCCTTCCGCTGTTCCACGTGCACGGGCTCATCCTCGGGATCCTCGGTCCGCTGCGCCGCGCCGGGACGGTGCACCACCTGGGCCGTTTCTCCACCGACGGCATCCGGCAGGCGCTCACCGGTGGGGGCACGATGCTTTTCGGGGTACCGACGATGTATCACCGGATCGCGGAGGAGGTCGGTGACGATGCGCGACTGGCTCAGGCACTCTCCGGAGCCCGCCTGCTCGTGTCCGGTTCGGCAGCTCTGCCCGTGCACGACCACGCGCGGATCGCCGGTGCGACCGGTCAGCGGATCGTGGAGCGGTACGGCATGACGGAGACCCTGATGAACACCAGTGTCCGTGCGGACGGTGAGCGCCGGCCCGGTGCCGTCGGCGTCGCACTGGCCGGCGTCGAGGTACGGCTCGTCGACGAGGAAGGACAGCGCATCGAGGCGTGGGACGGCGAGACGGTCGGCGAGATCCAGGTCCGTGGCCGCAACCTGTTCACGGAGTACCTCAACAGGCCGGACGCCACCGCCGAAGCCTTCGACGGCGGCTGGTTCCGTACGGGCGACATGGCCACCCGCGACCCCGACGGCTACGTCCGGATCGTCGGCCGCAAGGCCACCGACATCATCAAGAGCGGCGGCTACAAGATCGGTGCGGGTGAGATCGAGAACGTTCTGCTGGAGCACCCGGATGTCATGGAGGCCGCCGTGACCGGTGAGCCCGACGACGACCTCGGCGAACGCATCGTCGCGTGGATCGTTCCCGGTGCCAGGTACCCCGAGGAGCAAGAACTCGCCGACCACGTCGCCTCACAACTCGCCCCGTACAAGCGGCCGCGCGTGGTGCGTTTCCGCGAGGCCCTGCCCCGCAACGACATGGGCAAGCTCATGAAGAGGGCGCTCCAATGAGCCACGGTGCAGCGCGCGACGGAGCAGCGCGCGACGGAGCAGCGCGTGGGGGATCAGCGCGTGACGGAGCACCGCGCCGCGGTGGACGGTCGGCGCGCGGCGCGATCCGGGCCGTGGCGGGCGGCTTCACCGAACTCCCCACCTCACCGGCGTCCGAGCCCACCTCCCCCGAGGGTGCGACCGCCCCGGACGGGCCGCTCGGCTGGCACGGTTACGGCGCCTCCCGCGAACGCGCCGCGGAACGCACCGGCGAGAGCGAGTCCGTGGTGTGCGGCACGGCGATGGCCGGCGCTGTCGAAACGGTGCTGATCTCCTTCGAGTTCGGCTATCTCGGCGGCTCGCTCGGCGCTCGTACGGGCGACCGCATCGCCGCCGCCTATGAGCACGCCCGCACACACCGGCTGCCGGTGGTCTCCCTGATCGCCACCGGCGGCAGCCGCATGCAGGAAGGCATGGTCGCCCTCTCCCAGCTGCAGCGCGTGGCACGGGAGTCGATGCTCGCGCGCCGTGCGGGAGTGCCGCAGATCGCCGTCCTGAGGGACCCGTCCACCGGCGGTGGCTGGGCCACGCTCGGTGCGGGCGCGGACGTGGTGCTCGCGCTGCCGGGCGCACAGGTCGCCTTCGCAGGCTCCCGTGTACGCCCTGAGGGCGCCGACTCCCGGCCCTACGCGGCAGAAGGCCAGTACGAGGCCGGGCACATCGACCAGATCGTGGGGGAGGAGGAGCTGAGCGGAGCGCTGGAGCGGTGGCTGACCCTGCTGACCGGCGGCTCGGACATCTCCCCGCCCCCGCCGAAGACCCTGTCCGCCGGACGTCCCCCGTCCGTCCCCTCCAGCGGGCAGGAGGCGGTGGCGCGCGCACGTGCCGCTCAACGGCCGCGCGCCACCGCCTATTTGGACGACTACTTCGACTCGCGCGAGGAGGTACGGGGCGACCGCTGCGGGGGCGTCGACGAGGGAATGCTCTGCGGCTTCGGGCGGCGTGAGGGACGTACGGTCGCCTACGCGGCACAGTGCGGCACGGCCACCCGCCCCGCCGGATTCCGTACCGCCGCGCGGCTCATCCGCACCGCGGACCGGCTGGGCATCCCCGTGCTGACGCTCATCGACACGCCTGGAGCGGCCAACGACGCGCAGGCGGAGAGCGCGGGGGCGGGGCCCGCCATCGCCGACGTCTTCGCCGCGGTCGCCGAGGCGTCCGTACCCGTCACGTCGCTGCTCATCGGTGAGGGCGGTTCGGGCGGCGCGCTGGCCCTCGCCGCACCGGGCAGGCTGTGGGTCACCCCCGACAGTTACTTCTCCGTCATCGCTCCCGAGCTTGCCGCTGCGATCCTCAAGCGCGCACCGGAGGAAGTCCCGGGGACGGCAGACGAGTTGTGGCTGCGTCCCCAGGACGTCGTCCGGCTGGGCATCGCTCAGGGCGTGGTGGGCGCGGGAGGCGCGGGGAGTTCGGGGGCGCAGTCGCGCGCCGGCGCTGTCTGAAGGGCCGCTGCCAGGGGCGCCGTTGTCAGGGGCGGTCGAGCAACTTGGCGAGTGCTGCGGACAGTTGGTCCGTGCACTCCCTGTCCCGTACGGCGATCCGCAGCCACTGAGGTCCCAGCCCCGGGAAGGTGTCGCCGCGGCGCAGCGCGAAGCCCAGCGTGCGCAGGTTCTCGCGCAGCGCGGCGGCCTGCGGGTGCCGTACCAGAACGAACGGTGCCTGCGGACGGCCCTCCACGTGCAGGCCGGCCGAGGTGAACTCGCCCAGCCGGGCCAGCAGATGAGCACGGTCGGCCGCGGTCTGCAGCGCCGCCTCCTCGGCCTCGGCCAGCGCGTCCGCCTCGCAGCACGCCTCCGCCGCCGTCAGAGCGAGGGACGAGACGGGCCACAGCGGCTGCTGCCCGGCGAGCATGGCGACCGTAGCGGCATCGGAGAGGACGTAGCCGACACGGAGCCCTGCCAGGCCCCAGGTCTTGGTGAGGCTGCGCAGCACGACGACGCGTCCCGGCAGCTGGGGTTCGAGCCGGGTTTCCGCCGTGCCGGCCAAGAAAGGCGCCAGGGACTCCTGTTCTCCCGGCACCGCGTCGATGAACGCCTCGTCGACCACGAGGGTGCGCCCGTGCCGGGCGAGCGCGGCGAGCGTACGGGCCGGGTGCAGCACGGATGTCGGGTTCGTGGGATTGCCGACGACGACCAGATCGGCGCTCTCGGGCACCGCGGCGGGATCCAGCCTGTAGCCGTCCCCGGGGTTCAGCAGCACGCGTCCCACCGTGTGCCCGGCGTCCGCCAGTGCCGCCTCGGGCTCGGTGAACTGCGGGTGCACCACCACCGGTTGGACGCTCCGCAGGGCGCGGGCCAGCAGCACGAAGGCCTCGGCGGCGCCGGCGGTGAGCAGCACCCGCTCCTCGTCCACACCGTGACGTTCGGCCACCGCGCGGCGGGCGGCACGCTGGTCGGGGTAGGCGGCCAGGGA
>DATMEI010000599.1:0-2654 GCA_035556995.1 Streptomyces sp. | reverse complement strand
GGTCTCCGCCTCCCGTACCGAGCTGATGAAGATGGACGACAGCGGGAAGGCCGTACTCACGCGGCTCGCCGAAGTCCTGGACATGGAGCCCAAGACCGTACGGGAGAAGGTGCGGCTCTGCGACGCGAAGACGCCGCAGCCGTGCTGGAACGGTTCGCCTTACCAGCCCATCCCGGTCACCGACGAAGCCACGACTCAGCAGGCCCTGCAGATCCGTGAACGGGCCGAGGACTTCCCCGGCATCACGGCAGAGCCCACCGCTGTACGCCGCTATCCCGCTCCCTACGGCGCCAACACCTCCCAGGTGCTCGGCTACCTCTCGCCCGTCACCGACGAGGAGATCGAGAAGGCGAAGAACACCGACTCGCCCTTCCTCTCCTCCGACGAGATCGGCCGCTCGGGCCTGGAACGCACGTACGACAGCATGCTGCGCGGCAGTTCGGGTGTGACGCGCTACGAGGTGGACAACCTCGGACGGGTCATGGGCCGCGCCAAGAGCGACAAGGCCAAGCCCGGCTCCAGCCTCGTGACGAGCATCGACTCCCGCGTGCAGGCCGTCACCGAGCGGGAGTTGCTCACGGCGATGAAGAACGCCCGTAAGCAGCATGACGACAACACCAACAGGAACTACAAGGCGGACGCCGGCGCGGCCGTGGTCATGGAGAACAAGACCGGCCGGGTCGTGGCCATGGCCTCCAACCCCGAGTACGACCCGAACTCGTGGGTCGGCGGCATCTCCGGCAAGCAGTACAAGAAGCTCACGGGGAAGAAGTCCAACTACCCGCTGCTGAACCGCTCGATCCAGGGTCTCTCGGCGCCCGGCTCCGTCTTCAAGGTGATCTCCACCGCCGCCGCACTGAAGGCGGGCAACAAGTTCGACGGCAACTACAACTGCTCGTCCTCGTACAGCGTCGGCGGACAGGTCTTCAAGAACTACGAGTCCGAGAGCCACGGCACCATCGACCTCGGCCGCGCACTCGAGGTCTCATGCGACACGGTCTTCTACGACCTCGCCTACAAGCAGTGGCTCAAGGACGGCGGGAACAAGCCGAAGAAGGACACCAAGGACTGGTTCTACAAGATCGCCCACGAGTTCGGCCTCGGCAAGGAGACCGGCGTGGACCTCCCCAACGAGGTCACCGGCCGCATCCCCGACCGCCAGTGGAAGAAGGACTACTGGAAGTCGAACAAGGACGCCTGGTGCAAGCAGGCCAAGGATCCCAAGTCCTACGCCGACAAGATCGCCAAGGAGAACTGCGTCTCCGGCATGAAGATGCGCGCCGGTGACAGCGTCAACTACTCCATCGGACAGGGCGACACCCTCGTCACACCGATCCAGATGGCGACGATCTACTCGGGGATCGCCAACGGCGGCACCCTGCTCGACCCCACTCTCGGCAAGGCGACCATGAGCCCCGACGGCAAGACCATAAAGGAGATCGAGCCGAAGCCCCACGGCAAGCTGCCGGTGAGCAAGAAGCACCTGAAGAAGATGGACAGCGCGCTCGCCGGTGTCGCCGAACGCGGCACGGCAGCATGGCGGTTCGGTGACGCCGGCTGGCCGCAGGACAAGATCAAGATGCACGCCAAGACGGGTACGGCCGAGGTCGCGGGCAAGCAGACCACGTCCTGGTTCACGACGTACACCAAGGACTACACGGTCGTGATGACGATCTCGCAGGGTGGTACCGGCTCCGGCGCCTCGGGGCCGGCCGTACGCAACATCTACAACGCGATCTACGGCGTCGACTCCAAGGGCGAGATCGACAAGGACAGCGCGCTGCTCCCCGACCCCGAGCAGGAACTTCCCAAGATCGACAAGCACGGCAACATCCAGGCACGGCACGACGACGACTTCAAGAAGCGGGCGGAGCGGGCCGTGGCGGGCGCACCGGATGCGGGAGCGACTGGATGAGCACGCACTCCTACTCCCTCGGCGGTTACGGGCCTCAGAAGCGTTCGGCGTGGGGCAGGCTCACCGCCCGCGACTCGGCGGTCTGGCGGCTGGACTGGGTGATGGTGCTGGCCGGCGTGGCTCTGTCCTTCGTGGGCTCGCTGCTGGTGTGGTCGGCCACCCGCAACCGCACCGACCTCAACGAGGGCGACCCGCACGCCTTCCTGACACGGCACGTACTCAGCCTCGTCGTCGGGGTGTTGCTGATGGCCGGCACGGTGTGGGTCGGCCACCGGAGGCTGCGCGGTGCCGTGCCCTTCCTGTACGGCGCGTCGGTGCTGCTCGCCCTTCTGGTGCTCACGCCGCTGGGTGCGACGATCAACGGTCAGCGTGCCTGGCTGCACCTGGGCGGCGGGTTCTCCCTGCAGCCCGCCGAGTTCATCAAGATCACCGTGATTCTGGGCATGGCGATGCTGCTGGCCGCGAAGGTGGACGCGGGGGACAGGGAGCATCCGGACCACCGCACCGTGGTGCAGGCGCTGGGCATGGCGGCGGCGCCGATCGTGATCATCATGCTGATGCCGGACCTCGGCTCCGTGATGGTCATGGTGATAATCGTTCTCGGCGTGCTGCTGGCCTCAGGGGCGTCCAACCGCTGGATCGTCGGGCTGTGTACCGCGGGCGCGGGCGGGGCCGTGCTGGTGTGGGCGCTCGGCCTGCTCGACCAGTACCAGATCAACCGCTTCGCCGCCTTCGCCAA
>DATMEI010000598.1:0-3509 GCA_035556995.1 Streptomyces sp. | reverse complement strand
AGCTCGTACTCCTTCCACCCGAGGATGGACTCCTCCAGCAGCACCTCGGTCGTCGGGGAGAGCGTCAGCCCCTGCCCCGCGATACGACGCAGCTCCTCCTCGTCGTGTGCGAAGCCGGAACCCGCGCCGCCCATGGTGAAGGAGGGGCGTACGACGACCGGGTAGCCGCCCAGGCCGTCGACCCCGGCGAGGACCTCGTCCATGGAGTGGCAGATGACCGAGCGCGCGGACTCGCCGTGGCCGGTGCGGGCGCGTACGGCTTCGACGACGTCCTTGAACAGGTCGCGGTCCTCACCTTTGTTGATCGCCTCGACGTTCGCACCGATCAGCTCCACGCCGTACTCGTTCAGCGTGCCCGACTCGTGCAGCGAGATCGCGGTGTTCAGCGCCGTCTGACCGCCCAGGGTCGGCAGCAGCGTGTCGGGGCGCTCCTTCGCGATGATCTTCTCGACGAACTCCGGTGTGATCGGCTCCACATACGTGGCGTCGGCGATCTCCGGATCGGTCATGATCGTGGCCGGGTTGGAGTTGACCAGGATCACGCGCAGGCCCTCGGACTTGAGGACCCGGCATGCCTGCGTGCCGGAGTAGTCGAACTCGGCGGCCTGACCGATGACGATCGGGCCGGAGCCGATTACCAGAACGGACTGGATATCGGTGCGCTTAGGCACTCTGGCCCTCCATGTGCTGGCTGTTGCTGTGCTGCTGGTTCACGTGGTCCTCGCCGCTCATGAGTGCGACGAAGCGGTCGAAGAGGTAGGCGGCGTCGTGCGGTCCCGCTGCCGCCTCGGGGTGGTACTGGACGCTGAAGGCCGGCCGCTCCAGCAGCCGCAGCCCTTCGACCACGTTGTCGTTGAGGCAGACGTGGGTGACCTCGGCGGGCCCGTACGGCGTCGGGCTCGCTCCGTCCAGCGGCGCGTCGACGGCGAAACCGTGGTTGTGCGCGGTGACTTCGACCTTCCCGCCGCTCCACGTACCCGCGGCGGTGCGCTCCTGTACGGGCTGATTGACGCCGCGGTGGCCGTACTTGAGCTTGAACGTGCCGAAACCGAGCGCACGTCCGAGGATCTGGTTGCCGAAGCAGATGCCGAACAGGGGTGTGCCGCGCTCGAGTACCTCACGCATCAGCGCGACGGGATGCTCGGCGGCGGCGGGGTCGCCGGGCCCGTTGGAGAAGAACACCCCGTCCGGGCCCACGGCGTAGACGTCCTCGGCGCTCGCGTCCGCGGGCAGCACGTGCACCTCGATGCCGCGTTCGGCCATACGGTGCGGGGTCATGCCCTTGATGCCGAGGTCGACGGCGGCGACGGTGAAGCGCTTGGTGCCCTTCGCCGGTACGACGTAGGGCTCCTTGGTGGCCACCTCGCCGCACAGGTCGGCGCCGCTCATCGCCGGAGCGGACCGTACGCGCTCCAGCAGCGCCGCCTCGCCCTCCGCGGCTGCCTCGCCGGAGAAGATCCCCGCCCGCATCGCGCCGCGCTCCCGCAGATGACGGGTCAGCGCGCGGGTGTCGACGCCGCTGATGCCGACGACGCCCTGAGCGGTCAGCTCGTCGTCCAGGGTGCGTACGGAACGCCAGTTGGAGGGGGTGCGTGCGGGGTCGCGTACGACATATCCGGCGACCCAGATCCGCGCGGACTCCGGGTCCTCGTCGTTGACACCGGTGTTGCCGATGTGCGGGGCGGTCATGACGACCACCTGACGGTGGTAGGAGGGATCGGTGAGCGTCTCCTGGTATCCCGTCATGCCGGTGTTGAAGACGGCTTCGCCGATGGTCTCCCCCACGGCACCGTAGGCGCGCCCACGGAAGCTGCGGCCGTCCTCCAGGACGAGCACGGCGGGAGCCGGTGCGGCTGAGCCGGTGGAGGTCGTCATCATGTGTCCCTCTCAGGGGTTACTGCTCGGTGGTACGGGCCGGCGACTGCGCTGTCGCCGGTGAGGCTGTTGATCCGCTCGACCCATGCGGGATGCCCGGACGCCTGGTCGAAGCGGAATCCGGAGTCGAGACGGCGCTCCCCGAGTTCCCAGGTGATCACCAGCAGGCCGTTCTCGGTGAGCACCTTGCCCGCGATCCCCTTCTCCAGCCGCGCGCCGAGCAGCTGTCCTGCCGGGATGAAGAAGTCCCGCGCGCCGGGCCGCGCCACCTCCACTCCCGCTTCGGTGAGCGTGAGCGTGGCGCGGCTGCGCGTTCCGAGGCCGTGGGCGACGATCCGGTCGAGCCACTGCCCCGCGGTGGTCGAGCCGTGGTACCGGCCCGCCGCTTCAAGCAGGACCCCGCCGGGGGCCTGCCCGGACCCGGGAGGCGAGGGCGGCTCGGGCAGGTCGCCCTGGAGCGTGCCGCGCCACTTCCAGCCCTGCCGCATCAGCCAGTACATCAGCGCGACGAACAGGACCAGCCCGACGACCCAGCCGATCCTGGCCGCCCACTCGGTGACCTCCTGCGACCTGGGCTCCGCCGCCGGATGAGCGAGCCAGGAGGCCGGTTGGAGTTGTGCCTTCACGCCAGCTTCCCGTCCACGACTGTTGCCCGTCCCCGCAGCCAGGTGTGCGTGACGCGTCCCGGCAGTTCGCGGCCCTCGTAGGGGGTGTTGCGGCTGCGGGAGGCGAAGCCCGCGGGGTCCACCGTTCCACGGTAATCCGGGTCGATGAGGAGCAGGTTCGCGGGTTCACCTGCGGCGACGGGCCGGCCCTGGCCGCCCAGGCGGCTGATGGCGGCCGGGCGGTGGGACATCCGCTCTGCGATCCCGGTCCAGTCCAGGAGTCCGGTCTCCACCATGGTGTGCTGCAGGACGGAGAGCGCCGTCTCCAGGCCGACCATGCCCATGGCCGCCGCGCCCCACTCGCAGTCCTTGTCCTCGTGCGGGTGGGGGGCGTGGTCGGTGGCGACGCAGTCGATGGTTCCGTCGGCGAGTGCCTCGCGCAGCGCCTGTACGTCCGCGTCGGTGCGCAGCGGAGGGTTCACCTTGTAGACGGGGTCGTAGGAGCGTACGAGCTCATCGGTGAGCAGCAGGTGGTGCGGTGTGACCTCCGCGGTGACCTTCCAGCCCTTGGACTTGGCCCAGCGCACCAGCTCGACGGAGCCCGCGGTGGACAGGTGGCAGATGTGCACGCGTGAGCCGACGTGGGCGGCGAGCAGCACGTCCCGGGCGATGACCGACTCCTCGGCGACCGCGGGCCAGCCGCCCAGGCCGAGTTCGGCGGAGACGACACCCTCGTTCATCTGGGCGCCCTCGGTGAGCCGCGGCTCCTGCGCGTGCTGGGCGACGACGCCGCCGAAGGCCTTCACGTACTCCAGGGCGCGTCGCATGATCACGGCGTCGTGGACGCACTTGCCGTCGTCGGAGAAGACGGTGACACCGGCCGCGGACTCGTGCATGGCGCCCAGTTCGGCGAGCGTGCTGCCCTCCAGGCCGACGGTGACGGCGCCGACGGGCCGTACGTCGCAGTAGCCGTGTTCCTTGCCGAGCCGCCAGACCTGCTCGACGACGCCGGCGGTGTCGGCGACGGGG
>DATMEI010000597.1:0-3074 GCA_035556995.1 Streptomyces sp. | reverse complement strand
GGGTCTGGGGGGTCGAGCGGGGCGGTCGGGTCCGTCGGTGGCTTCTTGTTCGACGGTGGGGTGCCGGGCTTGCCCTTCCCCTTCTGCCGCTGGGCGCGGGTCTGCTTCTTCGGCTGCTGCCGCTGCGCAGGCCGGCGATCTGGCTCGGGCGGCGCCTCGACGTCCGTCTCCTCGACCGTGACAACACCGTGCTTGGCCGCCTTGGCGCGATCGCGGTCTTCCTTCGCCTTGAAGGCGGGAGTACCGGGCGCGGGGTTGTTGCGGATCACGTAGAACTGCTGGCCCATCGTCCACAGGTTGGAGGTGGTCCAGTAGAGGAGCACGCCGATCGGGAACGCCACGCCACCGAGGCCGAAGGCCACCGGGAGGACGTAGAGCAGGATCTTCTGCTGCTGGGCGTACGGCCCGGACAGCGCGTCCGCCGGCATGTTCTTGCTCATCAGCTGCCGCTGCGTCGTGAACGTCGTCGCGGTCATCGCCAGAACCAGGATCAGCGCCATGATCATCACCGAGGCGTCGCCGTCGGGCCCCCAGGTACGGGCCTGCCAGAAGCTCTCCGACAGCGGGATCCGCCCCCACAGCTTCGAGTCACCGAACTGCTTGGCGAGCTCCGCGGTGAGGAACCCGTGCGTCTTGTCGTGCTTGGCCGCCTGGTCGAGCAACCGGAACAGCGCGAAGAAGATCGGCATCTGCAGCAGGATCGGCAGGCAGGACGCGAACGGGTTGGTGCCCGCGTCCTTGTAGAGCTTCATCGTCTCTTCGGCCAGCTTCTGCCGGTCGTGGCCGAACTTCTTCTGCAGCTCCTTCACCTTCGGCTGGATCAGCTGCATGTTGCGGGACGCCTTGATCTGCTTCACGAAGAGCGGGATCAGCAGGATCCGGATGACCAGGGTCAGGCCGATGATCGAGAGCGCCCACGACGCTCCACCCGCGGGGTCAAGACCGATCAGCGTGAACAGCTTGTGCCAGGCCAGCATGATCGCCGAGATCGCGTAATAGAGCGGCGTCATGATGAAGCTGCCGATAGCGCTGAAGAATCCCACTGGTCAGGCTCCTTGGTGGTGCGTTGAGTGCGAGACGCCCTTGCGAACCCTGGGCGGCGGGACGTGGTCGACTCCCCCGGCCGCCCATGGGTGGCAGCGGGCGAGACGGCGTACGGCGAGCCAGCTGCCGCGCACGCTTCCGTGCTGACGCACGGCGTCGAGTGCATAGGCCGAGCAGGAAGGGTAGTAACGGCAGACGTCGCCGTAAAGAGGGCTGATTAATGCCCGGTAGACGCGGAGCAACCCGATCAGCAGGTACTTCATCAAAACACGGCCTTCATCGACGGGAGGCTTCCCCAGAAACTAACGGGGCGAGACAACGGGCCAGATCCGCCCCGAGTTCCGACGACGACGCAGCTGCCGAATCCGGGAGAGCGCGCACCACGAGCACGGCAGAACCCGGGAGCGACGCGAGGTGCTCCCGGACCAGGTGACGAAGACGGCGCTTCACGCGATTGCGGACGACGGAGTTGCCCACGGCCCTGGTGACCACGAACCCCACGCGCGGCGGTTCGTCACCGCCAGGGATCCACAGGTGCGCGACCACCGTGCGGGATGCGGCACGCCGCCCGTGGCGGCTCGCCGCTCGGAACGTGTCCGGATCGGTGAGACGCTGCGCCGCGGGTACCACTGTCGTGCCGATGGAAAGCACCGGCCGGGCCGAGGAGCCCGCCTCAGACGGCGAGGCTCTTGCGGCCCTTGCGACGCCGGTTGGACAGGACCGCCCGGCCGGCACGGGTGCGCATGCGCAGACGGAAACCGTGCACCTTGTGCCGGCGTCGGTTGTTCGGCTGGTACGTACGCTTGCTCACGAATCTTCCTTCGTTCGACGGAATCGGCGCCTGTCCCCCGGGCAATCGGTACCTGCGCGCGTTCGGCCGGCACCGCCCACCCACGGACCACGATTCCCATGGACATGCGGCACCCGTCGACACCGGGTGACCGGCCAACGGTACGTGTTCGCGCGAGACAGGGTCAAACTCACGACACCACCCCCGAAATCTATGGTCGACGACCTGTGGAGAACCGCTTGCCGGACCCCTTGCCCCGGGGTTAGGTTCGCGACAACCGAGGTTCCCCGCCATCACCGGAAGTGCCCAGTCCGCGCCGGCATGTGACCCCCGCCACATTTGTGGCAAAAGGGCCGCTGACCTGCGACAACACCGGACCAGGCGTCGTTCAGATGAGACTCGGATCGGCTCTTTCCACAGCCTCGGAGCCGGGTTCACAACTTGTGGACAAAGTTGTGGAACGAGCACTGGTCTAGCAAGAACTCTGCAGCATATTTTTGGGCAACGAACGACGGAAGGTGGCGGGAGCCGGTGGAGCAGCAGCGGCCGGAATCGGAGCAAGGGGACCTCGACCAGGCCTGGCAGCAGGTTGTTCGGGACCTCCAACCTCATCAGCAGGCCTGGCTCCGTGACAGTCAGCCGGTGACCCTCCACGAGAACACCGCGATCGTCGCGGTGCCCAACGAGTTCACCCGCTCCCAGCTCGAGGGCCGGCTCCGCGGCCAGCTCGAGGACGCGCTGACCGAGGCATTCGCCCAGGAGATCCGGATCGCGGTCACGGTCAACCCCGCGCTCGAGTCCGCCGAGTCGCCCGCGCCGCCGCCACCCACGGAAACCGATAACTCGATAAGTTTCCATAGCGACTTGTCGATAAATTCGCCGACGGTGGAGCCGGGCTACGAGGCTCCGCTCACGCAGAGCAGCTTCGACCAGGCTGTGCCGAAGTCGCCGGCACCGGAGACCCGGCTCAACCCCAAGTACGCCTTCGAGACGTTCGTCATCGGGTCGTCCAACCGCTTCCCCCACGCGGCTGCCGTCGCGGTGGCCGAGGCGCCGGGCAAGGCCTACAACCCGCTGCTCGTCTACGGCGACTCCGGCCTGGGCAAGACCCATCTCCTGCACGCGATCGGCCACTACGTCCGCAGCCTCTACACCGGGGTCAAGGTCCGCTACGTCTCGTCCGAGGAGTTCACCAACGAGTTCATCAACGCGATCCGCGACGACCGGCAGGACCGGTTCA
>DATMEI010000596.1:0-4545 GCA_035556995.1 Streptomyces sp. | reverse complement strand
ACTTCGCCAACCAGGCCGGCCAGTACGACGTCGCCACGATCAGCAACTACGAGACGCGGATCTATGCCGGGCGGGGCTGGCTGAAACCGCTGGACTCCTTCATCACCGAGGACCCCGGGTTCCAGCAGAGCGACATCCTGCTGCCGATACAGCTCTCCCTCAGCGGAGCGAACGGCAAGGTCTACGCCGAGCCGTTCTACGGCGAGTCCTCCTTCCTGATGTACCGCAAGGACGTCTTCGCGAAGCTCGGCCTGAAGATGCCGGCCGAGCCCACCTGGCAGGAAGTGGAGGACCTGGCACGGCAGGCCGACCGTCCGGAGAAGGGCATGAACGGCATCTGCCTGAGGGGACTGCCCGGTTGGGGTGAGATGACCGCCACGATGACCACGGTCGCGAACACCTTCGGCGGCACATGGTTCGACAAGGGCTGGAACGCACGGCTCACCTCCCCCGGCTTCGCCGAAGCCGCCGCGTTCTACGTGGACCTGGTGCGCAAGTACGGCGAGCCGGACGCCGCCCGGAGCGGCTATGCGGACTGCCTGAGCAACATGAAGCGCGGCAAATCAGCGATGTGGTACGACGCGACAGCGGCCGCCGGATCGCTGGAGGCCGAAGCGTCGCCGGTCAAGGGCAAGATCGGATACGTGCCGGCGCCGGTCGAGAAGACCGGCTCCTCGGGGTGGCTCTACACCTGGGCATGGGGCATTCAGAAGGCGTCGAAGAAGTCCGGTGCCGCGTGGGAGTTCGTCTCGTGGGCCTCCAGCAAGGAGTACGAGAAGCTTGTGGGCCGCGAGTTCGGCTGGGCCAACGTGCCTGCGGGCAAGCGCAAGTCGACGTTCGACAGGCCCGCGTACAAGGAAGCCGCGAGCGCCTTCCACGACGTGACCGAGAAGTCGATCAGGAACGCCGATCCCCGTGAACCGGGTGTGCAGGACCGTCCGACGCTCGGGATCCAGTTCGTCGGAATCCCCGAGTTCACCACGCTGGGCGACAAGGTTTCGGAGGAACTGAGCGCCGCCATCGCGGGAGAGCAGTCCGTCGGGACGGCTCTGCGCAAGGGGCAGCGGGAAGCTCAGAAGGTCGGCGACAAGTACAAGAAGCGCTGACGCTCGCCGCGCCCGGCCGCGCCCCGCGAAGGGAGCGGCCGGACGGCGGGGACGCCTGCCGACGCCGGCTCACCAGTCGTGAACGGTGCCGTCGGCGAGGCGGTTCACGGGCAGGTACGCGGGCTCGTACGGGAAGCCGGCCGCGGCGTCCGTGTCGAGGTCGACGCCCAGTCCCGGGTTGTCCGACGGATGCAGCAGCCCCTCCTGGAAGGTGTAGGAGGTGCGGAAGACCTCCAGGGTCTCCCGCGAGTGCCGCATGTACTCCTGGATGCCGAAGTTGTGCACGGCCAGATCCAGATGCAGGGCCGCCGCCATGCCGACCGGGGAGATGTCGGTCGGCCCGTGCAGTCCGGAACGGATTCCGTAGACGGCCGCCATGTCCAGCAGCTTCTTCATGGCGGTGACGCCGCCGGTGTGGGTGACCGCGGAGCGCACGTAGTCGATCAGCCGCTCGCTGAGCAACGTGGTGTAGTCGTGCACCGAGTTGAACACCTCGCCGATGGCCAGCGGCGTCGTGGTGTGCTGCCGGATCAGCCGCAGCGCGTGCTGGTCCTCGCCGGGGGTGGCGTCCTCCAGCCAGAACAGGTCGTACGGCTCGAGGGACTTGCCCAGCTTCGCCGCCTGGATCGGCGTCATCCGGTGGTGGCCGTCGTGCAGCAGCGGCAGTTCGGGCCCGAACTCCTCGCGTACGGCCTCGAACACGCGCGGCACATGGCGCAGATAGGCCCGGGTGTCCCAGGTCTCCTCCACCGGCAGGGCGGGGCCCTCGGCCGCGCGGCGCGCCGGTTCGTAGTCGTAGCGCTCGCCGGATCCCGCTTGTGAAGCGGCCACTCCGTAGACGGAGTCCAGGCCGGGGATGCCGGTCTGTACGCGGATGGCGCGGTAGCCGTCCTCCAGGTGCGCCCGTACGGAGTCGAGGAGTTCGGGGATGTCGCGGCCCGAGGCGTGGCCGTAGGCCAGGGCGCCGCGGCGGCTCGCCCCTCCCAGCAGCTGGTAGAGCGGCATGCCCGCGGCCTTGGCCTTGATGTCCCACAGCGCGGTGTCGACGGCGGCGATCGCGGCCATGGTGACCGGGCCGCGCCGCCAGTACGCGCCGCGGTAGAGGTACTGCCAGGTGTCCTCGATGTTGCGGGCGTCGCGCCCGATGAGCAGCGGCGCGACGTGGTCGCGCAGATAGGAAGCGACAGCCAGTTCACGGCCGTTGAGGGTGGCGTCGCCCAGACCGGTGACACCGTCGGCGGTCACCAGGCGGAGGGTGACGAAGTTGCGTCCGGGGCTGGTGACGACGGTCTCGGCGGACTCGATCTTCATGGGCAGCTGACCTCTCCTCTTCGCAGGCCGTGGCCCCTGCCGGGCACCGGCCGTTCCCGTTCACGCTGTCAGTTCGGCGACGAGGACGCCGTACGGGGGCAACTTCACCTTGCCGAGTTTCCCGCCGTCCAGGCTCACGAGTGTGCCGGTCGTCACCAGGGGCTCGGCCGTCAGCTGCTCGTCGTGCTGGCTGACGAACCAGACGAAGTCCCGTCCGTCCTCGTGCGTCATGCGTCCCACCAGTACGCGCGGATCGGCGACCGAAACCTCGGGCGCGGCGCCCGACTCGGCGGCGAGCGCCGCGTACAGCCGCCATGTCGGCTCCGGGTTGACCCGCGGGGTGAGGGCCGCCATGTGCTCGACCGGGTACGTGCACAGGACGAGCGATCCGGTGCCCACGCGGTGCCGCAGCAGCGCCGGACGTCCGTGTGCGTCGGTCGCGAGGACCTCGGCGCCGTCGGGCTCGACGGGAAGGTAGACGCGGGAGTCGGCCGTGCCGGCGACGGGGAAGACCAGCTCCTCGCCGGCCGCGATGCCGCCGAAGTCCTGCTGGAAGACCATGCGCAGCTCGTCGTCCTCGATGGGGTCGACCAGCCCGTAGCGCAGCTTCTTCACGACGCCGAAGGTCTCATCCAGCTTGGGCCACCACGGTCCGCGCTGGTTCATGTGCTCGGCGACGCCGTAGGAGGCGTAGACGGTCGCGCCTGCACGGGCGAGGCGCCGCAGCTCGCTCCAGCAGGGTGCGGTCAGCTGCTTGGCGGACGGGAGCAGATACAGGGAGCAGTCGCCGGGCAGCCCGTCCGCCTCCCTCGCGACGCCGACGCCCAAGTCGGCCTCGCGGGCGGCCACATACGCCTGACGGGTGTGGGCGAGCACGCTGGTGGCGTCCTGGGGCTGGGTGAAGGGATACCGCTTCTCCAGGAAGGAGGAGACGACGATGGCGGCGCGGGCGTCGGGTCGGGTGAGCCTGGCGGCGTCGGTGCGCTCCAGCACTTCGGTGAACTGTTTGACCTCGCGCAGCTGTTCCTTGGGACGGCCTTCGGAGTCGGTGATGCCGAAGTGCATCTCGAAGGGGTGGTGGCTGTAGGGCTCCTGCGCTTCGAGCGCGTCGTAGTCGGTGTTGTTCCAGGGGATCCAGCCGGTGGCTCCGGCGAGCAGGGTGTTGTGCAGGATCTGCCGGTAGTAGTGCGCGGCGTTCTCCTCGGAGGCGTAGTCGGAGGTGAGTCCGAACTCCTCCATGATCACGGGCTTTCCTCCGATGTCGAGCAGCTCGCAGACGAAGGCGGCGCCCAGGTGCTGGCGGACCACGTCGGTCTCCATGCGGTAGACGTGCGGGCCGTGGAAGTCGATGAGTTCTTCCAGGTCGCGGATGCGGAAGCCGTTGTCCGCGCCGCTGGTCTCCACGCCCCAGGCGCCGTCGCCGATGGAGACGGGCTGGCTCGCGCCCGTGGAGCGGATCGCGTCCGTCATGGTCCTGGCCCAGGCGGTGACGGCTTCCGCGTCGAGGGTGCCGATGCCGCGGGAGGGCCAGTCCGCGTAGATGGGGATCTCGTTGGTGAGCAGCCAGCCGGCGACGGCCGTGTGGTCCTTCCAGCGTGCGGTCGTCTCGCGTACGTACCACTCCTGCTGGGCGACGAAGGAGGCGTCGCTGAAGATGTCGCGGCCCGCGCGCCAGGAGGGGTCCCAGTTCTGGCCGGACATGTGACCGACGATGAACGTGGGGATGGTGTGCATGTCCAGCGCCGCGTGCCGTTCGAGGAAGTCGTCGAACCGCTCCAGCATCGCCGGGTCGAGCGTGTTCTCCCGCGGCATGAAGTCGGGCCAGTAGAGGAAGCTGCGGGTCAGGGTGATGCCGTGCTCGCGCATGGTGCGCAGTTCCTCGTCGACCACCCCGGCGTCGTAGTTGCGCCACATCAGTGGTCCGCCGGTGCGCGACCAGTAGTTGACGCCGATCCACAGCTGCGGGCGGCCGTCGGGGGTGGTGAGTTTCGCGGAGTTGCGCTGCATGCGCTGCCCTTCCTCGTGCTGCTCGCGACTGCGACGACCGCCCTCCGGTATATCGTTTAACTTCATTGCTGTCGACCCATTGTCTCAGCTTCTTGGTCGCTGCTACGGTCCGCTGCCATCC
>DATMEI010000595.1:0-18221 GCA_035556995.1 Streptomyces sp. | reverse complement strand
AGCAGATACAGCGACATCACCGGACCGCCGGCGTTGGCGACCATCGTGGTGAAGCCGCCGAGCACGCCGTACGAACGTGCCTTGAGCCGGCTGCTCCCCGCGCTCCCGGCCAGCGCGTCGTCAGCTCCCGGACGTCTGCGCCACAGCGTGACCGCGGCCATCAGCAGCAGGATCGCTCCGATCGACGTGCGTACCGCGGCGTCATCGGCCCACACCATGAAGACCGTGCCCACCACCACGCCCACGGTGACCGCGGGAAACAGCCGGATCAGGGTGGGCCAGTGGGTGTGCCGCCGGTAGGTGAGCACGGCGAGCACGTCCCCGACGATCAGTACGGGCAGCAGCACCCCGGTCGACTCACGCGCCGGCAGCACCGCCGCGAAGATCGCGAGGCTGACGGTGTTGGCACCGCTGACGGCGGTCTTCGAGAACCCGACGAGTGCGGAGGCAGCGGCGAGCGCGACGAATTCCCAGATGGTGATGGTGTCCATGCCGAGCACCCATGCTAAGCACCGTCGAGTTCGGCGTAGCCGGGGCGTCCGTCCGCCGGGACGCGGACGGACGTGCGGAGGGTGCCGGGGAAGCTGAGCGTCCGGTAGACCGCCGCACCGTCGGCCAGCTCCGCGCATGCGCGCGCTGCTGCGCTGACGCGGTGCGTGTACGCGGGGTCCGCGGTCTCCAGCAGGATCCCCACCGTCGTACCGCTGTGGCCGACGGTCACGCCCAGCCCGCCGACTTCACGGCATATCTCGCGCATGGGCTCCAGTGACCACTTGTGCCGCAGGGCCTGATTCATCAGCGCGCTCCGGGTCGCGACCCTGCCGACCTCGCCGAGGTCCCGCGTACGTACGGCACCGGTGACCCGGTCCAGCAGACGTGCGTACTCGTGCCGGTCGGACCGAGTGAACGGCTTGGGGGTGCGGTTGAAGTCGACGGTGTCGACGGAGCCGCCTTCGTCGAGCCCCACCACCCCCATGGAGGGAAGGGTGCCGAGGACGGCGCGCAGCCGCACGGCGCGGTGGTGGAAGGCGACGATGGCCGGGTAGAGCACGCCGTCCGTGGGTTCGATGCACCCCAGAAGGCGCTCGATCCGCGAGGGTGGCATTCCGGTGCCGAGTGCCTGGCCCATGGCACGCGCCGTGGCGACCAGGTCCGCCGATGAGCTGGCGAGCCCTTTGCCCTCCGGGATCACGCTGTTGAGCGTCAGCAGCCCGCCGACGGGTTCCGGAGCCTCCTCGGTGATCAGACGTGCCAGCTGAAGCGCTTTCGTCTTGTGCGGCGGGCTGACCGCCAGGTCCGGAGAGCCGGAGTCCCGGTGGAAGCTTGCCCGCGTCCATCTGGCGACGGGCAGTGTCACCAGGAAGTGCCCGTCCTTCTCCGGGAGTTCGCCCTGGAGCAGCTCCCCGAAGGTTCCGAACGCGGTGCCCACCCCGGCTGGTCTCTCCCGTGCTGGAGCAGGTCGTGCCTTGAGCTCGCTGGACGGCATCACGCCGACTCCTCCTGTGGTCTGCCTCTGTCCGGCGACAGCCTAACCATATTGACAATCATTTTCATCTGATGTGATGCTCTGCGACGTCGACAGCGTCTGCGCGACGAGAAGGAGGGAGGACGCATGGAGGTGGGAAGGCATGTACGAGCACATCGCAGAAGCGGTCAAGGAACCTGATCTGATTTCGCTCCAGCCGGATCTGGTCTGTCTGCGGTTCGAGACCATGAAGATCTATTCGGCGCTCGGAGCGGTCCGTCACCTTCTGGAGTCGGGCGTCGTCCAACCCGGCGACACGCTCATCGACAGTTCGAGCGGGATCTACGCACAGGCGCTGGCGCTCGCCTGCCACCGCTACGGGATGAAGTGCCACATCGTGGGCTCGACGACGGTGGACCGCACGCTGCGGCTGCAACTGGAGATCCTCGGCGCCACGCTGGAGCAGGTCGAGCCGTCGAAGAACCTCCGCCTCGACCAGGAACTGAGGGTGCGGCGCATCGCCGAGATCCTCGAAGCGAACCCGGCGTACCACTGGATGCGTCAATACCACGACGGCATCCACTGGTTCGGATATCGCGACGTGGCCCGGACGATCGAGAAGGAGATACCCGACGGCCCGCTGTCCCTGGTGGGCGGAGTGGGCTCGGGTGCCTCGACCGGAGCCATCGCCACGTATCTGCGCGATGCGGGCAGAGACGTGGCCCTGGTCGGTGTGCAGCCCTTCGGGAGCGTCACCTTCGGCTCGGAACACGTATCGGACCCGGACATGATCATTGCCGGGATCGGCAGTGCCATCGAATTCGGGAACGTACGGCACGAGTTGTACGACCAGATGCACTGGGTGAACTTCGAGTACGCCATGTCCGGCGCCGTCGCCCTGCTGCGGGACAGCGGGATATTCGCCGGCCTTTCCGCAGGCGCGGCGTATCTGGCCTCCCAGTGGGAGCGCCGCCGGTGCGAGGGGCGTACCTGCGTCTTCATCGCAGCCGATACGGGCCACCGCTACGTCGAGAACGCCTACGCCAGGCATCCGGAAGCCCGCGGGACCGAGGCCCTGGAACCGCACCGCGTCACCACGCCGGGCGAGCTGCGACACCCCTGGTCGACCGCTCACTGGCCGCGGATGGCGGCGGCCTCTCGCGCAGGCCTGAGCCCGAACGCGACCGGAGCGCCGATGAGTTGAGCCCTCGCACACCACTCAAGCCGGTCCCCGAAGCCACAGACGAGAGAACTGAGATGTCACCCATCAAGCCGCAGACGGTCGCGGAACTGACCGAGGCCGTACTGTCCGGCGCCTGCAGTCCCCATCCGCGTGAGTCGACCGTGACCAGCGCCTTCTGGCTCTATCACACGACGAGGCTGGCAGGCAGCCAAGTCACCTCCCACACCCACTACTTGCTCCTCCGGGTCGGACAGTCCTTCGGGGCATGTGCCTTCGAAGCCGGTGAACTCGCCCCCGACTTCTGTGAGAACGCCTCCGGCCGGCCCCTGGACACCTTGCTGCGCAGCGAGTGCACACCGGTCCGTATCGCCGCCCTCGACGCCTTCCTCGCACAGGCGATGCCGCACCGCAACGCCCCGCAGGCCGAGCTCGTCACGCTGCCCGCGGGACCTCCGGAGGTACGCGCACAGGCCCGCGACGCGGCCGTCGCCGGTCTTCTCGGCAGCCGGCCGGGCGCGAAGGTGGCGCTCATCGGCGTGGTCGACCCTCTCGTCGAGGCGATACGCGAGCGGGGCGGTGTCTGTCTGCCCTGCGACCTGAACCGGAGCACGACCGGGTGGGGAGACCCGGTCACCGACGACATGACGGAAGTCCTGGGCGCAGCCGATGTGGTGGTCGCCACCGGCATGACACTCGGCAACGGCACATTCGACCTCATCCTCGAACACTGCCGGGACCACGACGTTCCGCTGGTCGTGTACGCGCAGACCGGCAGTGCCGTCGCCCGCGCGTTCCTGTCCGCGGGTGTCACCGCGCTGTCCGCGGAGCCCTTCCCGTTCTCGCAGTTCAGCGCCGAACCGACGTCTCTCTACCGCTATCGCGCCGCGAGGCCGGCCACCTCGGGGGAGGAGCGGCTGTGAATTCCGACGCAAAGGAGAGCCCACCGCGTCACAACTCCCCCGAGGAGGACGGGAGTTTGCCGGGTGATCTGCGAATGGCCCGCGCGCTGTGGCCGGTTCTTCTCGCCTCCGTGGTCAGTCTGCTGCCGTTCACCGTCTTCAGCACCTACCTGGTTCCGATAGCCGACGACGCGGGAAGCAGCGTCGCCGCGATGGGCGGGCTCCGCGGACTGGGCGGGCTGGCGGCGCTGTTGGTGGGCACGGCGCTCGCTCCGCTCATCGACCGCGTGCCGCGGCACACGGCCGCTGCCACGGGCCTCGGGGTGCTCGGAGCCTCGGCCGCGCTGGGTGCGAGCGGCGAGTTCATCCTGCTGGCCGGGTTCTGCCTCCTCGTCGGCGCAGGCACGTCCCTGCTCAACCCCGCCCTCACCGCGGCGGCCGCCGACCGTTTCGGGACGGGCAAGTCAGCCGGACGCGCGGCGACTCTCGTCACGGCGACGCAGTCGATGACGGCGATGCTCGCGGCTCCTCTCGTCGCGCTGCCCGCAGCCCTTTGGGGCTGGGAGGGCGACCTCCTCGCCGTGACCGCCGTCTCGGTGCTGCTCGCCGTCTTCCTTCTCGTACGGGGCGGGAAGGGGCAGCCGGACGGGCCGGACGCGGACGGCGGCCGCGAACAGCGCCTGGGCTACCTCGAGTCGTTCAAGGCGCTGGCTGCGGTCCGTGGCGTGACACCCCTGCTGGGCATCTCGCTGCTGCGTACCGCCGTCTTCATGGGCTACCTCTCCTACCTGGCGGCCTACTACGACGAGCGCTTCCAACTGGCCCCCGCCACCTTCGCGTTCGTATGGACGCTGAGCGGCGCGTCGTTCTTCGTGAGCAACCTCCTCACGGGCAGGGTCACCAACTCCGCCGGAACACGGACAGCCACCGAACGTCTGCTGATCCTCGGGCTGGTCTGCGCTCTGCTCTCCGTGGCGGGCTTCTACTTCACGTACTGGCTCCCGCTCGCCCTCGCCCTGACGGCACTTCACGCGGCGAGCCACGCCGTTGTGGCGGCCTGCGTGGTCAGCCTCCTCGTGCGCCGCTGCGGGACATCGCTGCGCGGATCAGCCCTGAGCATCAACGCCGCGGGGATGAGCTTCGGGGTGTTCGCGGGCGCGTCCCTGGGCGGTGCGGGACTGGGGCTCGCCGGCTATCCCGGCATGGCCTCCGTCTTCGGCGTTCTCACGGCCGTGGCTCTGGGCGTCGCCTTCCTGGTCGCCCGTCCCGGCTCCCCGGGCGGGGCCGTAGAGCACGGCGCCACATGAAGGGCCGCATCAGCTCCCGCTGGGGACTGGCCGCAACGTGCGCCGCTCTGCTGGCCGTTCTCCTCGCCTCCGCCGTCGCAGCGATCGGCCTGGGGCCCGCCGGCATCGCACCGGGGGAGACGCTCCGCCTGCTGTGGGCGGCCCTCAGCGGGGGGAGCATTCACGCGGACGAGACCACCACGTACCAGATCCTCTGGCAGATCCGTACGCCGCGGGTGCTGCTCGCGGCGCTGGTGGGGGCGGGGCTCAGCGCGGCCGGGGTCGCCGTACAGGCGATGGTGCGCAACGCGCTCGCGGATCCCTTCGTGCTGGGGGTCTCCTCCGGGGCCTCCGTCGGTGCCGTGGCCGTCACGGTCACCGGCGGCCTCGCGGCGCTGGGGATCTACGCGGTGTCAGCCGGGGCGTTCACCGGCGCGCTGGTGGCGTCCCTCGTGGTGTACGCCGCCTCCGCCGGCAAGGGCACACTGGCTCCGCTGCGGCTCGTACTGACAGGCGTGGCCGTGTCGTTCGGCTTCCAGGCGCTGATGAGCGTGATCGTCTACTCCGCGCCGGACAGTGAGGCGACGAGCATGATCCTCCACTGGACGATGGGCGGTTTCGGCGCCGCGACGTGGGGGGCGCTCCCGGTCGTATCCGCCGTGGTGCTGCTCGGCATCACGGTGCTTCACCGCCACTCCCGTGCGCTGGACGTCATGGCGCTGGGCGACGAGACCGCCGCGAGCCTGGGCGTCAGCCCCGACCGGCACCGCAAGAGGCTGCTCGTGCTGGTCTCGCTGATGACCGGCGTGATGGTCGCCGTCAGTGGCGCCATCAGCTTCACCGGACTCGTCATACCCCATCTGGTCCGCATGGCCGCCGGCGCCGCCCACGCCCGGGTGCTGGCCGTGGCACCGCTGGTCGGGGCGGTCTTCATGGTCTGGGTCGACCTGATGGCGCGGACGCTGGTGGCGCCGCGGGAACTGCCGCTGGGCGTCATCACCGCGCTCGTCGGGGTTCCGGTGTTCATCACGTTGATGCGCCGCAAGCGCTATGTGTTCGGAGGCAGTTGACGATGGACCTGACGCTTGACGGACTCTCGGTGGTGACGGACGGCAAGAGCCTCGTGCGTGAGCTGTCGCTGACGGTGGAGAGCGGGCAGGTCGTGGGCCTGGTCGGACCGAACGGAAGCGGGAAGTCGACAGCGCTTCGGTGCGTGTACCGCGCGCTGCGCCCGAGTTCGGGCACCGTGCGGATCGGTGAGGAAGAGATCGACGAGCTGACGATGCGCCAGAGTTCGAGGGCCGTCGCGGCGATGACCCAGGACGGTGCCGTCGACCTCGACTTCACGGTCGAAGAGGTCGTCGCCCTGGGACGTACGCCCCATCTGCGCGGCAATCAGCTGCTCAGCCGGCGCGAACGGGAGCTGTGCGAGCAGGCGATGGACCAGCTCGGCATCCGGGACCTGGCCCGGCGCGGAGCTCTCACCCTGTCGGGCGGGGAACGCCAGCGCGTGCTGCTGGCCCGTGCCCTCGTACAGGAGACGCGCATCCTGGTGCTCGACGAGCCGACCAACCACCTCGACGTGCGCCACCAGGTCGAGTTGCTCTCCCTGCTGCGAGACCGGGGGCTCACGGTCCTGGTCGTACTGCACGACCTCAATCTCGCCTCGGCCGCCTGCGACCGGCTCGGTGTGCTCTCGCAAGGGCGCCTGGTGGCCTCCGGCACGCCCTGGGACGTACTCACCCCGGAGCTGGCCCGGGACGTGTTCGGAGTCGAAGCCAGCGTCGTACCGCACCCGCTGACGGGTGATCCACAGCTGTTGTACTCCCTGAAAGGCACCTGACGTCATGTCCGCATCCCTGCTTCACCGCTCGTCGCGGCAGCGCCGCGTTCTCTCATCCGCGCTCGCCGCACTCTCCGCCCTCACCGGCGCATCGCTGCTCAGCGGCTGCGGAGCCCAAGTGGCGAAGGACACCGGCGCGTCCGGGAAGGTCACCGTCAACCGATGCGGTGAGCGCGTCGGTTACAAGGTCCCCAAGCGCGCGGTCGCCTACGAAGGCGGCAGCGCCGACAAGCTCTTCAGCCTCGGTCTGACCGAGCACGTGCACGGCTATGTGATGGCGCCGACGAACCCGCCTGTGAGCGAGTCACCTTGGGCGTCCGAGTACGCCGAGGTGAAGATGCTCAGCGACGACCTCCTCAACAAGGAGGTCGTCGTCGAGGCGGAGTCCGACTTCGTCGTGGCGGGCTGGGAGTCCGGCTTCAGCGAACAGCGGGGAATCACCCCGGAGATCCTGGACAAGCTCGGAGTGCAGAGCTTCATGCACACCGAAAGCTGCTTCAACTATCCGGGGCACCCGGAGAAGACGACCCCGTTCAAGGGGCTCTACACGGACCTGGAGCGGCTCGGCAGGATCTTCAGGGTCGAGAAGAAGGCCGACGAGGTCGTCGGCGGCCTGAAGAAGCGCGTGAAGGCCGTCAAGGAGAAGGCACCCCAGGGCAGTCGGCCGCCGGTCTTCCTCTACGACTCCGGCACGGACCAGCCCTTCACCGCAGGCGGCCGGGTTCCGCCCGACGAGATCATCACGACGGCGGGCGGCCGCAACATCTTCGGGGGCCTCGACCAGCGCTGGACGCAAGGGAGTTGGGAGGCCGTCGCCAAGGCTTCACCAGAGGTGATCATCATCCTCGACTACGGTGACCAGCCCGCCGAGAAGAAGATCGACTTCCTGAAGAAGTCACCTCACACCCGGGACCTTCCGGCCGTCGAGAAGAACAACTTCTTCGTCCTCGACTACAACGAGGGCATCAGCGGACCCCGCAACATCGACGGCCTGGAGAAGTTCGCGAAGTACCTGCGCTCACGCGCGCGCTGAAGCCGATTCCTGCCGGCATCGGCTTCCCTACCACGCTGCGAGGCTGCCCGCAGTCCGGGAGCCCGGCGGCCGTACCGGCGACTGATCACGTGGATGCGGGCAGGCGCTCGACCGCGATCAGGGCGGCGTCGTCCCCGAGACGGCCGCCGACGTGGGCCTGCAGATCACGCCCGATCTGGTGGAGGAGGACGTCGGGATCGCAGTCCGTCCACTTCCGCAGGCGCTCCGCGAGCGGATAGAAGGCTCCGGAGGAGTCGCGGGCCTCGGTGGTGCCGTCCGTGTAGAGGAGCAGGACGTCTCCGGCCCCGAGCGTGAACGTATCGACGCGGTAGCGGGAGGGCGCCAGCTCGCCGAGGCCTAGCGGAGGCGCGGGCCGGGGAGCGTCGACCGTCGTGACGCGGCCGCCCGTCACCACGATCGGAGGCGGGTGCCCGCAGGTCACCATGGCGACGGGGCCGTCCCCGTCGGGGATGTCGAGGAGCACGGCGGTGATGAAGGTTTCTCCGGCCGCGCCGGGCGCGCCGGCCGCGCCGGGCTCGGCGGGGTCGGAAGGCCCGGCCAGGTTCCAGGTGACGCTGGCGTTGAGATGGTCCGCCAGCTCGGGGAGGGGCGCGTGACGGTGGCCGGCGAGATGGAACGCGTCCATCAGCAGGGCGGCGTCGTTGACGGGGGGCATGCCCTTGCCCCGTACGTCCCCGATGAGCAGCCGGGTGCTGGAGGTGGTGCGGGCTACCGCGTACAGGTCGCCACCGATCTGCGCCTCTGCCTCGGCACCGAGGTAGGCGGAGGCGACCCGCAGCGGCCCCACCTTCTTGGGCAGCGGCCGCAGGATGAGCCGCTGAGCGGTCTCCGAGACGTACCGGACCTGTCTGAGCTCGGCGCTGCGGCGCTCCCGCAGCACGCAGAAGGCCACGAGACACGCTCCGACCAGGAGCAAGGCGAGAATCTGTGCCTGGTGGTTCGCCGAGAACAGCTCGTCCCGGTCGCGCAGCACCGCGATGACGGCCTGCGCCACCACGGCGAGGCCCGCGACCACCCCGGTCGGCAGGGGGCCGGCGAAGATGGCGGTGATCGCCGGGGCTGCGATCAGCAGGGGCCCGAGGTGGATGTGCGCCGGCGCGAGAACGTCGATCACGACGATCGCCACGATCACGGCTACCGAGGTGGCCACCATCGCACGACTCATCCTCATCGACCGGCGAAGGTCCTCGAACCAGAGCCCCATCCCTCTTCTGTACACCGGCCGCAACCGGCGCGCACCGTGAGGCCGGGGCCTGCCGTCCCGCGCCGGCACCGTACGGGCAGGTCCGGCGCCGGAGTCCATCCGCGTGAGGCCGGCGCTTCCGCATGGCCGCCGGGCGCGCGGGCGCGCGGTTTCGTACAGCCCGCTGGAGACGGGGCGCGCGCACCTTGTTTCCCTACGGGGGGAGGAAACCCGGCGAGCGCGCCCCCTTCCCGACGGGGCCCTTCAACTCACCTGCGAGGGGCGGGTGTCCGGGTCCATCGGGGTATAGGGGGAGATGAACATCATCTCTGCCTCCTCCTGCATGTCGTAGCCGGTGGAGCGGGCGAAGGCGAACTGGAATCCCTTGACGCGTGTGCCGTCCGACGTCTCCCGGATCTCCCTGCGCAGATAGTTCCCGAGAGTGCGGTAGGAGGGCAGCCGCGTGACGACGGGGAATCCCTCACCGATGTTCCGGAGGATCTCGTCGCCGACGTCGAAGATCGCCTTGCCGAGCCTGCGGTCGGGGAACCAGACCATGTGCTGCAGTGTCCGGTCCGGCGCCAGCGACAGCTGAATCCACTCCGAGGTCTCCTCGTCCACCGAGAGGGTCCGGTAGAGGAGATGGGAGTCGTGCACTGCCGGATGAGGCGCGAAGAACCGCCAGTTGGGGACGATGCTCAGAGGGTCCTTCATCCGTACGCGGTTGAACAGCGGGTGGGGGTGCTGCGCGGCGATGGTCGTGGCAAGCAGGGCCGCCCCGGCGAGACGCCATGCGGCGCCGGGTCCCCGTACGGCGTCTCTGAGTGTGCCGGCGACGTTCATTTCACTGTCCCCTGCTGTGCCTCGGGAGCCGTGGTGGTCCTGGCGGTCGCGAAGGCGGCGATCGCCTGTGCCGCTCGGACGGCGTGGTCGGCCTTGGAGAGGATCCCGTCGTGGCTCGCGCCCTCGACGACCAGCGACGTCGCGCCTTCCAGGTGCGCCTTGCCCAACTCGTCGTGCATGAGGAGCTGTTCGGGGTCACGGTCGACGGTGCCCTGCGCGGAGACGACCAGGCCGCGTCCCGGCGTGGGCGGCAGATCACCTTTGAATCCGCGGAAGTCCGCTTCCAGCGCGTCCCATTCGCGTCCGGCTGCCGTCCACAGGCGGCTGTCGGCGTACTGTGCGAAGGCCCGCTCACGTGCGTAGGCGGGCAGCTCCTCGACCCAAACCGGACGGGAGAGCAGCGAGCCGGTTCCCGTACGGAGGAACCACGTCATCTGGGTGAACATGCCCCGGAGCTTGCTCGACATCTCCAACTGCTGCGGGGAGCGCTCCAGTTCACCGGGGTGGGAGGAGTCGAGGTAGACGACGCCCTCCAGTTGCTCACCCAGCAGGGGGGCGGCACGCCGTGCGATCTCGCCACCCATCGAGTGCCCGGCGAGGATCACCTTGCGATCCGGACCGACCGTGGCGCGGACCAGGTCCACAAGGTCGGTGACGGATTCCTGCAGGCGGTACGTGCCGGTGACGTTGCGGATGGAACCGTTGTAGCCGGCACGGGCATAGGAGATCACGCCCAGGTCGGTATCGGCTTCGAGGTGGCCTGTGATCCAGGCGAAGTGTTCCGGCGTCGCCGCCAGTCCGGCCTCGAACACCACCGCCGGCCGGCCCGGGCCGCCCTCGGCGTGTATCTCGTACTGGAGGGAGTTGCCGGAACCGGCCGTCAGCGTACGGCTGTTGGGAGATCCCTCGATGACGCCGACCCGCCGTTGCACTGCCGAGACGACGGCCTTGGCGGCTGCGGCGGCCAGTGCCGCGGAGACCAGGGGCAGGACGCGGTCGTCACGCCTGGCTCCCACCGGGTGCGTCTTGGGGACGGCAGTGTAGGCGACGAGCGGGTGCATGGAAGTGAAGGCCGTGAAGAACCGGCCAAGGCCCATCAGATAGGCGTTGGCCCCGTGGAACAGGACGACCGATCCGATCACGGGGCGGGTGAGCCGTCCGCCGAAGGCGTAGAGCAGAGGGAAGCCGCACTCCAGGGCGAGAACGCCGTGGGTCAGGGCCTTCGCGGCCTGCGGGTGTTTCTGCGTCCATGACCACATGCCCGGGTGCCCGTAGGTACGTGTGCGCATCACGCCGGGCAGGGCGGAGCCGTCGCGCCAGGATTTCCCGAAGAGCTTCACCCAGCCGGACACGGCGTAGGAGAAGCAGGACTGCACCGCGAGATACCACATCAGTGCGTCCTTGCCTTCCTCCGACCGTACGAGCCGGCAGGCGCCGGTCGCACCCTGCACCATGAGGGAGACCTGGTCCGACCCGTCGGTTCCGTAGAGGTGGCGCGGGTAGGTGAGGATGCCGGTCGCGGAGAGGTAGAGGTTGGCGGCGCCGCGCCACTTCTGGCCGCCGGGCATCAGCAGAGCCGCCGCGACTGCGGCACGGCTGAGGTGGATCGCCGTGGTGGTGCGGCGGCCTGACACCCCGTCGAGCACCTTCTTCAGCAGGGGGTTCGACCCGCCCTGGGCATCACGGACGATCTTCCAGTCGTTCATGCCTCCGGTGCCCGTCTGTTTCCTCTGAGTGAGGTACTCCAGGGAGGAGTTGAGGGTGGTCAGCGCGCCCAGGCGTTCCGATACGCCGATGGCACGCTCCCGGTTGAGGCTCGGGGGCTTCAGTACGGACTGGGCGAGCCGACGTAGAGGCCTCAGGTTTCTTCGCATGATCAGCATCCCCCTTTGAGCGTGGAGACAGTGGTGTTGGGGGCAGGGCCCGAAGCCGCACTGAGGGCCGGCACGTCGTGTTTCCCGCCACCACAACAGCGGTACGGACACCGGCAAGTGGGGAAATCCACTCGGCCGGATGCCCCGGATTGCCTTGCCGGCTCGTGTGCTCGGTGACGGTTCCCACAGGGGCATACCGTCCCCGGAACGCGGCGGTAACCTGTGGCAAGGGCCTGTGTGCACTTCGATTGCGCACAGGCCCTCTCACGCGTCACATCAATGCTCGGCCCCACAGAGAACGGGCCTTGCGGGGTTGTTACTTGATGAGAGTGGTGACCGCGACGCCGGTCGCGAACGCGACGGCTGCGGGAGTCGCCAGGACGGGGCCCTGGGGAACGACGACCTGGCCCTTGTCCGACTCCGACAGCTTCGGCTCGGCCTTCACGGTGATCTCGCGCATAATCACTGCTCCTTGTTCTGGAGAGAAAGATCGGTGCATGACCTCCCGGCCACGTGATGTCGCGTGAACAAGAGGGATTCCAGCGCCCGTTGCCGATACAGCCGGTAGCGGGTGACGCCGGTCACGTGGTGGATATAAGCAGCACGGAACGAGGTCGCGTATGACGTGGATCACAGCACGAATGGACAGGTCTATTCCACTTGACTGACGGAAGTCATGGCTCCGGTGTGACAGGTGTCAGGGTGATCCATGAGTCAACTCACGCCCCGGGCACGGGCGTTGCAGCCGAGGCGGAAGTGGTCCGCCATTTGGCACTTGTCGGATGTGACCGACACCACATCTCTGGGTGCGTCTTTCCGCGCCGAAACGGCAGAACTCCCTCCGCTTCACTGGCAGATGTCACCCGCCGGAGGTGACAAACGGCAGGGCGATTGATGACTCCACTCACTCACCGCCACGGGCTCGTTGGCAAGAATGAGATGCATGAACCCCACCGAGTCTGAAAACGCGAACGGGGCCCATGAGCCGCGGCGTCGGTGCGGTACGGGGGAAGTCGGTCCCGCAGCCGTGCACGGTGCCGGACTCGGCGTCCCCGCCGGCCGAACCCTCTCTCTGCCGGGCGGCGACAGGACCGGTCTGTGACCATACGTGTCCTGCTGGCCGACGACGAGAATCTGATCCTCGGAGCCCTCTCGGCCTTACTGGCCCTGGAGGACGACATCGAGGTGGTGGCGGAAGCCGACAACGGTACGAAGGCGGTCGACCTCGCAGGCCGGTGCAATCCCGATGTCTGCGTCCTGGACCTCAACATGCCCGGCAAGGACGGCATCACCGTCACCCGCGACCTGCAGCGCGCGATGCCCGGCACCCGCTGCATGCTGATCACTTCACACGCGGCACCCGGCTACCTCAAGCAGGCACTCAAGGCCGGAGCCCGCGGCTTCGTGCCGAAGACGACCTCCGCGCAGCAACTCGCGGTCATCATCCGGGACATCCATCTCGGAGCCCAGTACGTCGATCCGGACATGGCAGCCGACGCCCTCTCGGCGGGGGAGTCGCCGCTGACGGGGCGCGAGGTGGACATCCTCACCCTCGCCGCGGACGGAGCACCCATAGGCGAGATCGCCCAACGCGCGGCGCTGCGGCCGGGGACCGTACGGAACTATCTCTCGGACATCATGGGAAAGCTGGGGGTGGCCAACCGGCACGAAGCGGTGCACGCCGCCCGCCGCTTAGGCTGGATCTGACGCAGCGAGCCGCGGCCTGAAACGGAGCGTCATCTATCGCGTTGACTCCTGGCTCTCCGCAGAGGGCAGCGCAACTGTCGCTTCCCTCTCCAGCGCCGGCTCCGGGACGTTGGTCCGCCGTCCTGCCCGGATCCGGGGCCGTAGTTGTTCCTCGATCAGTAGCAGGAGTGCGGCGAGGGTCATGAGGCCGCCGGTGAGGAAGGTGCCGCTTACGCCGACGAGTGGGAGGAGCAGGCCGCCTGCGAAGGCACCGGCGGCTACGCCCGCGTTGTAGGCGGCGCCGTTCGCGGCGATGGCGGTTTCGGTGCGGCCGGGCGCGAAGTGCATGACGTGGCTCTGGGTGGCCATGAAGACGGGCCCCAGTGAGGCGCCGAGGAAGATGATCATGAGCACCGCCACGGCCTGCGAGGTTCCCGCCGCGTACAGGCCGAGCAGCGCGATGGCCTGTGTCGTTACCGGGAGGGTGAGGCAGGTTCGCGGGAGGCGGTCGAGGAGCCGTCCGTAGACCGCCACGCTCAGGATACCGGTGATGCCGAGGATGAGGAGCAGGGTGCTGACGGAGGACGGGCTGAACTCGCTGGTGCGCACGAGGAAATCGGAGATGTAGGTGTACCCGGCGAAGGCGCCGGTGACCGTCAGTGCGGTGACTGTCAGCACGACCGCGAACCGTCGGGTATCCGGCGCGAGGCCGCGCACCGCGTGCCCCTCGTCCGGCCGGGAGCTGGGCAGCAGGACGGCGATCACGGCGAGGGAGGGAACGGCGAGCGCGCCTACGACCAGGAACGGCAGCTGCCAACTGCCCTGCTGGCCCAGCCAGGTACCCCCGGGCACCCCGAGGACGAGGGCGAGCGAACCGCCGACGGAGAGCGCCCCCATGACTCGCCCGCGCACGTGCGGCGGGAACAGGCCGGCTGCGACGGGTCCCATCACCGCCCAGAACAGCGCCTGGGCTACAGCGGTGACCAGCCTGCTGGCCAGCAACACCCAGTACGAGGAGATCAGGGCCGCGGCAGTGCTCGCGAGCAGCAGCACGGCCAGCAGGGCGCACAGGACGGGGCGGCGTGGGATCGAGCGGGTCACCCTCGCGATCGGCACCGAGACGACGGCCACCGTCAGCCCGTAGACGGACACCAGCAGACCGACGTCCGACAGCGACTGGTCCAGATCGTCCGAGATCAGCTTGAGGATGCCGATCGGCAGATTCTCTGTCGTGTTGAAGGCGAACGCGCCCAGCATGAGCGCACCGACAACGGCCACACCGCGCTGGTTCGTTAACTTCTTTGTCGCCATCCGTCCTCCGTGGGCACAGTACGTACGCGAGCAGGTCAATATGTCTTATTCATGCGCTTCAGGAAAGTATGGGCCATGATATGGAGGCTCAGGAAGAATAGTCACACGCCGGCGCAGCCGCCGGGTGGGCGAGAAATGACCTGGACGGCGCGACTGTTGCGCCCAGACATTTCGACAGGCCGCATGATTGACGTAGTGACAAGGGGATGCTTACCGTTGCGCACTGGTGATGATACATGCCTTTTATTGAGGTCTGGACGGCTCGTCGAGTGGTGTGTATGATCTATGTTCGGTTCAAGAACCGCGGCAACAGTTTCCCGTATCTTCCCAACGTGTAGCGCTGTTCCCAGTGATGGGGATGCGCGAATCGAGAAATGATGTTCGCGGCGCCTGTGTGTGGGCGTCAATTTAAGCATGGTGCCCCCCGCAAGGAGTGAACGTTGCTAGGTCGCGACAGTATCGAAATTCCGTTACTTGCGTCGCAGTTACGCACTTGGGCAGCCCAGTCGGAAGACCTGGGAAATCCTGTTTACTGCATCTGCGACTATCTCGAAATCCGGGGGCGAATCGATCCGGCTCTGATGGACGCCGCGCACAAGCACGTTGAGCGGGAAGCTGAGGCGCTGCGTCTCTGTATTGTCACCACAGATGGAGAATATCGCCAGTTCCTGCGTGATGAGATATCCCCGCTGAACTTTCTGGACCTCAGCGCGGAATCCTCTCCGGAAGCGGCCGCGAAGTCCTGGATGGAGTCCGACTCCTATCGTCCGGTGGACCCGCTCCAGTTATGTGATGCGGCCCTCATAAAAGTCGCTGACGAACATTTCATCCTGTACCGGCGAGTGCATCATGCCGTTGTCGACGGCTACAGTCTGGCACTCATCTTCAATCGCACTGCTGCGGTGTACACCGCGCTCGCGCGAGCACTCCCGCCCGGTACGGACGGATTTCCTCCCTACGCACAGTTGCCGGAGACAGAGGCGGCATACCGCGAAGGCAGGAGCTATGCCCGCGACCGGGAGCACTGGCTGAGGAAGATGACCGGCCATCCCGAGCCGGTGAGCCTGGCCGGCAGGAAGGCAGGTCTCTCCATCGGGCGCCGCCGCACCGCCGTGCTCGCGCCGGACACCGTCGGACGCCTGGAGCGCGCGGCGGGGGAACTCGGTGTGACCTGGTCCGATCTGACCATCAGCGCCATGGCGGCATATGTGGCACGCACGACGGGCGCCCACGAGCTCCTGCTCGGCCTGCCCACGGGCGGGCGCCTCAGCCCGCAGGCGCGCAACGTGCCCGGCATGACGATGAACATCCTTCCGCTGCGTCTCACCGTGGACAGTGCGTCCTCGCTCACCGCGTTCACGCGGCAGGTGTCGCGTGAGGTGCGCGAAGTGCTTCTGCATTCCCGTTATCCGACTGCTGAGATTTCTCGTCAGATTACGGAGAAAGGCGGCGGACCGCGGCTGTGGGCACCGATGGTCAACGTCATGAAGTTCGACTACAAACTGGACTTCGACGGGGCTCACGCCGTCATGCGTACTATGTCGATCCCGCTCACGGCTGACGTGACCGTGTATTTCTTCCAGGTCTCGGCCGACGGGACCACCGAAGTCATTCTCGACGTAAATCCCGAGCTGTACAGCTCTCAGGACACCGACCGGCACATGGATGGCCTGCTCTCCTTGCTGCGTGCGCTGGAGACGGCTGATCCGCACATTGAAGTGGGGGACATCGGGGCCTGATTCTTCGCCCCTGAATTTCTGGACGCAACACATAAGATTTCCGTCTGCCCGCACGACGGCATGCCACATGCCATCGACGGATCGTCTCGGTGCCCTCATGGCCTACGGTCTTTCCCGGGAGGTATGGGAACGCGGCAAGGGTATGTGCCGGAACGTTTCGGCACGGAGCAGCGCCGGGAAAAGCAACGGGAAGTACAACTGGGACAGCAATTGTGAGGACGAGGGGGGACACCGATGGATCTGCAAGCGGACGGCGGCGGTCCGACGATACAGACCCAGGATGCCGCGGAACTCAGAGCAGCGCTGAAGCACCTGCGCTCGGAACCCCGGGGGTGGGTATTCTCCCGGAAATTCGCTCTCTGTGTGCTGCTCACTGCGATAGGTGTTGTGGTGGTACTACAGCCCGTGTGGTGGTGCCGCGTCACCGGTGTCGTACTGATCGGATGCATGCTCGCGCACGCTGCGGAACTCCAGCACGAGACGCTGCATAACCTCGCCTACCGCAGCCGCAGGGCGAACACGGTTGCCGGAGTCGTTCTCGGCTTGCCGATGCTGATTTCCTTAGCGGCCTACAAGGCGGCGCACATGCGTCACCACCGCGACCTCGGTACCCCCATGAACCGGGAGTTCTTCGATTACGGGAACCAGTACGGTAAGGGGGAACGCTCCACTTTCGGTACGTTCCTGGACTGGACTGCACGGTTCACAATGGTCCATCACTACGTGCTGTTCGTAACGAACCTCGGGCGCTTCCTCATAGGCCGTGACCCGAGCGGGGAAAGCGAGCGAGTTTCCCGGCGTATACGCCGGGACCACTACATTGCGCTCGCCCTGCTGCTTGCGCTTTCCGTGCTGTCCTGGCGGCTGGATTCCGCGGTCATCGTGTGGGTATGGCTTCTCCCGCTCGTTCTCGTGGCAGGACCGGTGCACGCCCTCATAGAGCTGCCGGAACACTACGGTTGCGAGACCTTGAACCGCGACCCGTTCTCCAACACCCGGACTATTCGGTCCAATCGCGTCATGACCTGGTTCACCAATGGCAACAACTTTCACGTCGAGCACCATCTGATGCCCAATCTTCCGCTGGAACGGCTGCCGGATCTGCACTCGGAGGTCCGGGGTCGCATTCGCTACTTCAACCGTGGCTACTTCGAGTACGCCGGAAAGCTGCTCCGGAAGTGAGCGCGTGCCCCGATGTCACACCGTTCGTGAGCAGCTGAGAGGAGAAGCAGGTGAACGTGACCTTTCGAGTGGCGCGTACCGATGCGGAAAAGGCCGACGTCCGGCGGCTTCGCCACGTTGTGTACGTCGGCGACCAGGGCCGGTTCGCTGATGTGGCGGACGCCGCGACGACCTTCGATCGCTTCGACCCCTACGCCGAGTACATCACCGCATACGACGACGACGGAAGGCCGGTCGGCACCGTCAAGGTCATCCCCGACGGGGAGGCCGGACTGCCTTGCGACGACACCGTGGACCTCTCCGGCCTGCGCGAGGGAAACCGGCTTGTGGAATTCGGGCACTTGATGACCCTGCCGGAGGTGCGCCATCGGGAGATCGGTATGGCCCTGATGCGTGAAGCCGTGATCTGCAGCGCGCGGAAGCACGATATGACGCACATTCTCGGCGACTTCTTCGTGGACGATTCCGAAGGGCTGCGCGGCTTCTACAAGGAAATCGGCTTCGTCGCCCTGCACGAGCCGTACGAGGACACTCGCTTCCAGGGGGCACCGCTCAGTCTCGTCGCAGCTCTCGATGTCGCCGATGCGGTGAGCCGGGCCAGCACACCGGAAGGAAAGAAGAGCCGTCTGCTGCAGTATTTCTTCGGGGATTACGACAGCTACAAGCAGGGAGG
>DATMEI010000594.1:0-3010 GCA_035556995.1 Streptomyces sp. | reverse complement strand
GTTCTCCGCGCTCGTCCCAACTCCTTTCGGCAGGGCCGATGTTGGCGGTGTTCTAGTCCAGGGTGAGCCCTTCGGAATCCTGCACTTCGATCCCTCCGTCCGGTGTGTCACGCCCATGCTGGGCGAATCCCGGCGGACCGTCGATTACCCGCCGGGTGATGGGGGTGACCGCTGCCTGCGCGGTTCTTCCGGCGCCTCGCGCTCCGCGACCACTGCCGGGAGGTCACCGCCCGCCCCGGAGCCTTGGGATCCTTGGGAACTTCCGCCTGTCCCTTTACCGGTCACGGCAAGCGCGCCGTTGCGGTCGGTACGCCGCACGAGGGCGCCGGCCGCACGAAGCGCGGTGAGGGTCCGCGGGGCCGGGTGCCCGTACGGGTTGTCGGCCCCGGCGGAGATCAAAGCGATGCGCGGACGCAACCGCTCCAGCAGGGGCGGGTACTGGTAAGCGGAGCCATGGTGGGCGACTTTGAGCACGTCCACGGACGGCAGCCCCGGATGGCTGGTCAACAGCCGCCGCTGAGCGTCCGGTTCGAGGTCTCCGGGCAGCAGCACCGTCATACCGGCGATGCGGAAGAGCAGAGTGATGCTGGCGTCGTTGGCACCCTCAGGCTGCTGACCGGCTGCCGCGATACCCGGTGGCGGCCACAGGGCTTCCCACGAGAGGCCGCCCGTGCTTCGTCGTTCCCCCGCGGTCGAACCGATGACGCGGACTCCCGCCTGCCGGGCGACGCGCTGGACGAACTCAGCCTGCCCGGACGGCTCTTCGAGCGAAGTGGTCTGGATCGCCCCGACTCTCCGCCCCTTCAGCACACCCGGCAGACCGGCGACATGGTCGGCGTGGAAGTGGGTCAGCACCAGCAGGGGCACCGAGGAGACGCCGAGGGTACGCAGGCAGTGATCGACCGCGGCCGGGTCCGGGCCCGCGTCGACGACCACGGCCGTACGGTCCTGGCCCGTGGCCAGGGCCAGCGCATCGCCCTGCCCGACGTCGCAGGCCACAAGGCGCCAGCCGGACGGCGGCCAGCCGGTGAAGGGCCGCACCAGCGGCACCGGACGGGTGACCGCCAGCAGAAGGAGCAGCACACAAGCCGCACACCACCACGGATGACGCGCCAGTCGGAGTCGGGTTCCCAGAACCACCGCGACGGCCAGGAGGAACGCGAGCAGGAACGCCCCACCCCAGCTGCCCGGCCAGTCGATCTCCGCTCCGGGCAGGTCCGCCCCGGCACGGGCCAGTGCGGCGATTCCGTCCGCCGGCCAACTGGCAAGCCACGCCACTGCCTTGGCGAGCGGCATCGCGAACGGTGCCAGCGCCAGGGCCGCGAAGCCGAGCACGGTGGCGGGTGCCACGGCGAATTCCGCCAGCAGGTTGCACGGTACGGCGACGAGGCTGACGTGCGCGGCGAGCACGGCCACCACGGGCGCGCACACGGCCTGGGCTGCGGCAGCAGCGGCCAGAGCTTCCGCGAGGCGTCCGTTCATGCCCCTGCGGCGCAACGCCGCGCTCCATCGGGGGGCGAGAGTGAGCAGCGCCCCTGTGGCGAGCACGGAGAGCAGAAAGCCGAAGTCGAGGGCGAGCCAGGGATCGATGAGGACGAGCAGGAGTACGGCAGCCGCCAGCGCGGGCAGGAGGGAGCGCCTCCGGCCGGTGACGAGGGCGAGCAGCGTGATCGCCCCGCAGGCCGCAGCCCGTATGACGCTCGGCTCGGGACGGCACACGACTACGAAGGCGAGGGTGAGCAGCGCGCCGAGCACAGCGGTGCCGCGCAACGGGATGCCCAGGTGCGGCGCCAGCCCTCGCCTCTCAGCGAGATGGGCGCTGCCGGGTGGCCCGATCAGAACCGCCAGCATGATCGTGAGATTCGCCCCGCTGACGGCCAGCAGGTGCGTCATGTCCGTCGTGCGGAAGGCGGCTTCGAGGTCGGCGGGCAGGCGCGAGGTGTCGCCGACGACCAGTCCGGGCAGAAGGCCGCGCGCGTCCCCGTCGAGGTGGCCGGTCGCCTCGCGCAGACCTGCACGCAGGCTCCCCGCGGTGCGCTGCACGGTCGACGGCTCCCGGATCACGGGCGGTGGCCCGCCGGCCCGTATACGTACCACCGCGGCGATGTCCTGCCCGTGGCCGGTGCTCGTGGGTGTCAGGAGGCGGGCATCGGCGCGCAGGCCGGTCGACGGAAGCAGCCGCAGCCATTCCGCCGTCTTCGGGCCGTCTCTCTGCCGGACGATGACGAGCACGGGCGTACGCACAGCGCGGTCGGCGGACTGCGAGCGGTGGCCCGCACCCCGGCTCTGACGTGCACCGTCCGGTGATCCCCCGCCACGGCCCGTCCTCGCCGGCGACCCCCGCGCGGTGACACGAGTGGCCTCGGCCCGGAAGAGCAGCGCCTCCGGCGCCTGTTGGGCGCCGTGCACACGTGACCGCATTCGGCGGGGGTCAGTGGTGACCGTCAAGTCGACCGTCACCCATGCGTGTTGCTCCGCCAGCTCGGGCAACGGGCCGCGGCGGAGGTCTGCCGCGTGCAGCGCCGCGACAGCACCACCCGCGGCGGCACACAGCAGTGCCAGGGCAGCGGTGGTCAGAAGGAGAGGGGAACGCGTGCCCCGTCTCTGGCGTCCCCGGCGTGCCCCGATGAGTAACAGACCGGCGCCCGTCACGCACACCGCCACCCCCGCTGCGGACACCGTCCCGGAGACGCCCAGCGCCGCCGCGGCTGCTGCCCAGGCCGCGAGCGCGGGCGGGATCAGGCGCAGGTCCGCCGGACCCTCCTGCCGTGGGAATGCCGACCCCAGCGGTCCGGGGGACGCGACGTGAACCGCGGCCCGTCGCATCGTGGCCGCCCGCCCCCCGCTCACGGACTCACCCTCGGCTTGATGTCGGCGAAGCGCCGTTCGCCGATGCCGTTGACGTCCTGCAGTTGGTCGATGGAGGTGAAGCCGCCGTGCTCGTCCCGGTAGTCCAGGATGTGCTGGGCGAGCACCGGGCCCACGCCGGGAAGCGTCTCCAGCTGTTCGG
>DATMEI010000593.1:0-3993 GCA_035556995.1 Streptomyces sp. | reverse complement strand
AGTTGAGGCTCACCGGCGCATCTGAAGCGCCGCTGGCCGCGACACCCCCGCCGGACGCCGGGCCGCCTCCAACTCCCTTGCGCGCGCCGCCGCCTGCAGGTGCGCCGCCTGCGACGATCTGTTCACCGTCGACGAGGCGGCGGGCCCGGTTGAGGCCGCTGATGTCCGTGCCGGGACGCACTCCTCCCGCCGACTTCAGAGCGTCAGCAACCCGTGCGCCGTTCGGCAGCCGGTAGATGCCGGGTCTGCGGACCTTTCCCGCGACATCCACGACGAGCGTGCCGGGCGCCCCTTGCCCAGCGACCCCCTTCGCCCCGTCTCCGTCCTCGCCGCCGTCCGCGCTCGTGCCCGTGCCCTGTGCGGCCGCCGAGGCCGGGGCGCGCTCGGCCTCCGGTGCCCGTACTGTCTGCGGACGCCCGGTCCAGAAGTGGTGCACGCCGAACCCCGCAGCGACAAGCAGCACGACAGCCAGGGCGAGCAGCGTCTTGGGCTCGACGCCGCAGCGCAACTGCACCCACAGCGGCAGCCGTTCGCGTAGTGCGAGCCATGTCCGTGCCCTGCGCGAGGGAACCGGCGCGGAAGTGCCCGCCGGCCTTGTGCCTCCCCTGCCGCTCGCAGCGGGAGGCGGGTCCTCCGAGCGAGGGGACTCCGCCCGTACCGCCCGCGCAGACGCAGCAGGTGACGACGTCCCGCCGGCCGGGGCGGCCGCGCTACGCTCCGCCGTCGGCGCAGCCGCCGCACGCCGGGCTCTGCCCTGGCGCACGGCATCCCGCGCGGTGGCCACAGCTGCGGCACGTGGCAGCACGTGCGGTTCGGCCGGGGCACCGTCTCCTCTCCGGGCTGCGCCTTCCCCCGGCGGGTCGAGGCCCGCCACGGCGGGCGCGCCCGCACTGAGCACCGCGTGCGGCACAGCCCTTACCGCCGGGGCGGGATCTGGACCGTCCCGCACCCCGGACCGCGGGCCGCTCTCCCCGGGCCGGGGCTGCGAGCTGGCCTGGGGCTGCGACCGGGACTGGGGCTGCGGCGGAGTCCGGGGCTCCGGCTGAGTCCGGGGCTGCGGCGGAGTCCGGGGCTCCGGCTGAACCGGGGACCGGTCCCGGCCACTGGTCGGTACGGGCAGAGGCAGCGGGCGGCGTACGGGCAGGGGCGGGCGGGGCCGTTCCGGTCCGGGGCCCTCCTCGGCCGACGCCTGCCCGGTCTCCCCCAGCAACGACGCAGCACGCTCCCCCAGCCAGCCCTTCCCGCCCGTCCCGGCGGTCTCGGACTCACCGGGTGGTGGAGCACCGGCAGGAGGCACATCCGGGCGGCCGGCCCTAAGGACGAAGCGGCCACGCGAGAGGCGACCGCGCCGCCCGCGGGCAGCCGTCGGGCCCTGGGAACGGGGCCCGCGAGGCGGACGCGTGGGACGGGAACGCCGGCGGAGACGAGATCGAGTACTCATGCCCACCGACGGTAGGCACCCCCCGGCAACCTGATTGATCTTGCTCAATTCCCGGGGATAACAGGCTAGTTGTGGATAAGTCCTTCACTCACCTCAGTGACACCACGGCACCGAGCAGCCCCGGCCCCGTGTGCGCGCCGATCACCGCACCGACCTCGCTCACATGCAGTTCACCCAGCCCCGGCACCCTCTCGCGCAGGCGTTGAGCGAGCTGATCCGCGCGCTCCTGCGCCGCGAGGTGATGGACGGCGATGTCGACGCGCGCCTCGCCCGACCGCTCCACGACGATCTCCTCCAGGCGCGCGATCGCCTTGGACGCTGTCCGTACCTTCTCCAGCATCGCGATACGGCCGTCCACCAGCTCCAGCAGCGGTTTGACGGCGAGAGCCGAGCCGAGGAGCTTCTGCGTGGCGCCGATGCGGCCGCCCCGGCGCAGATAGTCGAGCGTGTCGACGTAGAAGTAGGCGGAGATCCTCTCGGCCCGCTTCTCCGCCGCCGCCACGGCCTCGTCGAGAGAACCGCCGGCCGCCGCCGTCTCCGCCGCCTCCAGAGCGCAGAATCCCAGGGCCATCGCGACCATGCCCGTGTCCACCACCCGTACCGGCACGGGCGCGTCGCGTGCGGCGAGCAGCGCCGCGTCGTAGGTCCCCGAGATCTCACCGGACAGATGCAGCGAGACGATGCCCTCGGCCCCTGCTTCAGCTGCGGCGCGGTAGGTCTCCGCGAAGACCGCCGGGCTCGGCCGGGACGTGGTCACCGCCCGCCGCTCGCGCAGCGCCTCCGCGAGCGAGCGCGCCGAGATCTCGGTGCCTTCCTCGAGCGCCTGGTCACCGAGTACCACTGTGAGCGGCACGACGTCGATGCTGTGCCGTACCAGTGCCGCCTGCGGAAGGTAGGCCGTGGAGTCGGTGACGATCGCGACATGACGGGACGCGGAACGGGACGTGGCGCGGGACATGAAAGGAGGCTACCGCCGTATCAGGAGGCGCTTTGCGGACGGCCCTTGTCGAGACGGGGGTGCTGCTCGGGTGCGGCCCGGTCAACGCTCTGCCGATCAACGCCCTGCCGGTCCACGCCCTGCCAGTGGCGCAGGGCGCCAGACTCGATCTCGATCTGCTCACGCAGCGCGCCCAGTCCCTCCACGTCGTGCTGCCGCGCACGGTCCTGGGCGGCGAAGCGCAGCGAGTCGGCGGACTCCTTGATCCGTGCGACGCGTTCACGAACTTCGGGGAGCAGCGCGGCAGTACGCCCCTTGTCGGGCTCCCGCTCCATCAGCAGCTGCAGTTCTCCGTCCAGCTGCCGTGCGTGATCGTGCAGCCTGTTCAGCAGACCGAGCGCTTCCTGCAGGGAAGGGTCCCGGGTCACATCCGACTCCAGGGCACGGCGCGTGCCGTCGATGGAGGAGCGCAGCTCCAGGCGCTTACGGGCCAGCTCACCGACCGGGCCGGGCTGTGCGCTCCTCGCGCGCAGCGCGGTCTCCTCCACGGTCCTGCGAACCTGTGTGCCGGTGCGCTCGACTCCGCGCTGCACCGCCCGCGTGACGCGCACTGCGGCGATGACACCGAACGTCACGAAGAGCACGAAGAGCAGGGCCATTACGCCGATGACGACTTCCTCCACGAGTGTGCTCCTTCGTCCGTCCGCCTCGGGCCCTTCTCTCTCCAGCCTAAACGGACAGGCCCATCCCGGCGTTCCTCGAGACCCGGACCGTCCCCGCAGCGCTCCCGTAGGGGTCGTTCACAGCCCTTACGGGCCGGGACCCCTACGGGAGCGGACGGCGAAGCTACGCCGGCACGACGTTGACCAGCTTCGGCGCCCGTACGATCACCTTCCGGATTCCCGCGCCGCCCAGCGCACCGACGATCGCGGGCTCGGCCAGGGCCTGCGCCTCCAGGTCGGCCTCCGAGATCGACGGAGAGACCTCCAGACGTGCCTTGACCTTGCCCTTGACCTGCACGACGCAGGTCACCGTCTCGTCCACCACGTACGCGGGGTCGGCGACGGGGAAGTCCTGGTGCACGATGCTCTCTTCGTGCCCCAGCTTGCGCCACAGTTCCTCAGCGATGTGCGGGGCCAGCGGGGCGATCAGCAGCAGCATCCGCTCGGCGACCGTGCGGGGCACCTCGCGCAGCTTGGTGACGTCGTTGTTCAGCTCGGTGATCTTCGCGATGGCGGTGTTGAAGCGCAGTGCCGTCAGGTCCTGGCCGACTCCGTGGATGGCCTTGTGCAGCGCACGCAGCGTGTCCTCGTCGGGCTCGGCGTCGACGACTGTGACCTCGCCGGCCGACTCGTCCACGACGTTGCGCCACAGCCGCTGCAGCAGGCGGAACTGGCCGACGACCGCGCGGGTGTCCCACGGCCGTGACACGTCCAGCGGGCCCATCGCCATCTCGTACAGCCGCAGCGTGTCCGCGCCGTACTCCGCGCAGATCTCGTCCGGTGTGACGGCGTTCCTCAGGGACTTGCCCATCTTCCCCAGCAGACGGCTGACCTGCTCGCCCTGGTAGAAGTACGCACCGTCGATCTCTTCGACCTCGGCGGCCGGTACGGCG
>DATMEI010000592.1:0-2827 GCA_035556995.1 Streptomyces sp. | reverse complement strand
GCATCCCCCACCCGCCGCGCCGGGTCCCGCTCCTGGGCGATGTACTCGGAGCCGACGTCCGCGCTCCCGTACAGGACTCCATGCGCATCGGCCGTCAACTCGGGCCCATATTCCGGCGCAAGGTGTTCGACAAGGAGATCGTCTTCGTGTGGGGTGCCGGCCTCGCAGCCGATCTCGCCGATGAGTCACGCTTCGCCAAGAACGTCGGCCTCGGTGTCGCCAATCTCCGCCCCGTCGCCGGCGACGGCCTCTTCACCGCCTACAATCACGAGCCCAACTGGCAGCTCGCGCACGACATACTCGCCCCGGGCTTCAGCCGCGCCGCCATGGAGAGCTATCACCCGATGATGCTCGACGCCGCCCGTGCGCTCACCCACCACTGGGACGAGCAGGCCGCGGCAGGCACCGCGGCCGATGTTCCGGGCGACATGACCAAGCTGACTCTGGAGACCATCGCCCGTACCGGCTTCGGACACGACTTCGGCTCCTTCGAACGTCCCCGGCTCCACCCGTTCGTGGACGCCATGGTCGGAGCGCTCTCGTACGCCCAGCGCCGCAACACGATCCCGCCCCTGCTCAGCCCTCTGCTGCTGCGCGGCGCCGCCAAACGCAACGCCGCGGACCGCGACTTCCTCAACAGCACCGTCGACCAGGTCATCGAGGCCCGCCGTGCCGAAGGCGGCGCGGACAGCACGGACAGCGCCGGCACCGCGGGCCCCCACGGCGATCTGCTCGACCGGATGCTGAGCACCGCCCACCCCGAGACCGGCGAACGCCTCTCGACGACGAACATCCGCCGCCAGGTCCTCACCTTCCTCATCGCCGGACACGAAACGACCTCCGGCGCCCTCTCCTTCGCCCTCCACTACCTCTCCCGCAACCCCGCCGTCCTCGCCCGCGCCCAGGCAGAGGTGGAGGAGGTCTGGGGCGAGCGCGAATCACCCGCGTACGAACAGGTCGCCAGGCTCCGCCACATCAGGCGCATCCTGGACGAGTCCCTGCGCCTGTGGCCCACCGCGCCCGCCTTCTCACGCGAGGCACGCCACGACACCACGCTGGGCGGAACCCATCCCATGCGCCGGGGTGCGTGGGCCCTCGTACTGACGCTGATGCTGCACCGCGATCCGGCGGCATGGGGCGAGGACGCCGAGGAGTTCGACCCCGACCGCTTCACACCCCAGTCCGTACGCTCGCGGCCGGCGCACGTCTTCAAGCCGTTCGGAACCGGCGCCCGCGCCTGCATCGGCCGTCAGTTCGCCCTGCACGAGGCGACGCTGGTCCTGGGCCTGCTGGTGCGCCGCTACGACTTCACCGCCGATCCCGGCTACCGCCTCCGCGTCGCCGAGCGTCTCACCCTCATGCCCGACGGGCTCAGGCTCGGGCTCACCCGCCGTACGCCCGCGGCACGCCCGGCGCCGGCACTCCGGTGAGAGGCGGGCGCCCCGGCGGCGTCAGTTCCCCGAAGGCGCCGTCGCCGATACGGGGGTCTCCCAGTCCAGCTGCCTGGTCAACTGCTCGTCCGCCTGCGACGGGGACGGACCCGGCCGCCGGAAGCGGGCGCGGTAGTTGCGCACGGTCCGCTGAAGACGGCTCGGTGCCCGGCGGGGCGTCATCCGGGCGCTGTTGACGATGTTGCGCTCCACGCGAGGGCGCCGGAGCTGCTCGTAGGTCTCCAGCGCGGCCTGCGCGGTGGGGGCGTCCCGCAGCGACTTCGCGAGCACCACCGCGTCCTCCAGCGCCATCGACGCTCCCTGGCCCGTGGCGGGTGAGGCTGCGTGCGCGGCGTCACCGATGAGCAGCATCCGGGATGTACGCCACCGTGTGACGGTCGACAGATCGCTGGCGTTGGTCACCATCAACCGCTCCCCCGTGGCCGCGACGATCTCCGCGGCGGCCGTGGCGTCGGGCCGCAGCAGCGGCAGGAGATGGTCGCGCCACTGGGCCGGGGTGGTGTCCGCGATCTCGGACTCGGTCAGTTCCACGCCGGAGACGCGGGCGAACCAGTACGTCTCTCCCTGCGGGGAGACCGCGTAGCCCATCGCGGCGGAGCTGCCACGGAGCATGTCGATGCGTCCCGGTTCGCTGGGCGGTGCGGCGTCGGTCGTGTAGCCGTAGAAGACGCGCTGGCCCGCGTAGCGCGGTCCCGTGGCGTCCGGATCGGTCAACGGCCGTACTACGGAGTGGATTCCGTCGGCGCCCACGAGCAGATCACCCCGCGCGGTGCTGCCGTCGGCGAAGGACGCTGTGACGCCGTCCTCGTCCTCCGTGGCGGAGACGAACCTCTTTCCGTGCTCGATGCTGATTCCACGACGCACCGCTTCGGCGCGCAGCGCCGCACCGAGTTCGGCGCGGCGCAGGCAGCGGAACCGTCGCAGCGGGTCGTCGGACTCGCCGAGGGGCACGGTCGAGACCACCGTTCCCGTGTCGCCGGTGATGCGCATCGTCGTCAGCTCGAATCCGGTTCCGGCGATCACTTCCGCGGCGTCCAGCTGCGCGAGCGCCAGCATGCCGTTGCCGGCAAGGGTGAGGAACGCGCCGATGTCCACGCCCCCATGCGGGTGCGCCTCGTGGACGGTGGCCTCGAAACCGGCCTTGTCCAGGGCGAGTGCCGCAGCGGTTCCGGCGATGCCGCCACCGATGATCAGGATCCGCATCTTCCGAGCCCTCATTCGCTGGTCGGTATCCCGGGCTGTACCCCGTCAACGGGCCCTCCCCCAGGGCGATTCGGCCCCCCACACGACTTCGCCGGGGACGCCCACCAGGACAAGGCCCGAAGTTGTTCTGGTGAACGCTACCCGCTGCCCGCCTCCCCTGGCGGAGGGATCGC
>DATMEI010000591.1:0-4581 GCA_035556995.1 Streptomyces sp. | reverse complement strand
CGGACTGGCCGGGAGCCTGGCGGAGGGCGGCAAGGCCCTCAGCCAGGGGAAGACTCCCGCGCAGGCGGCGATGGCGGTCGGATCGTCGCACGTCAAGGAGGTACTCAAGGACAAGGTCAAGGGATTGTTCGGCAAGGGACGCAAGAGCGGCGGAGGCAAGTCCAAGAGCGTGACCATCGTCGAGGACATCGACGTGGGTGTGCCTGTCCGCGAGGCGTACGACCAGTGGACCCAGTTCCAGGAGTTCAGCACCTTCGCCAAGGGCGTCGTCAGCGTCGAGAAGGCCGACGACGTCAGCAGCAACTGGAAGGTGAAGGTCGCCAAGTCCACCCGGAGCTGGAAGGCCAACGTCACCGAGCAGATCCCCGACGAGCGCATCACCTGGACCACGGAGGGCGCCAAGGGCACCGTCAAGGGTGTGGTGACCTTCCACCGCCTCACCGACGACCTGACCCGGGTGCTGCTGGTCCTGGAGTACTTCCCCGAGGGTTTCCTCGAGAAGACCGGCAACATCTGGCGGGCCCAGGGCCGCCACGCACGGCTGGACCTGAAGCTGTACCGCAAGTTCATCATGATGCGGGGCGAGGCCACCGACGGCTGGCGCGGCGAGATCCGCGACGGTGAGGTCGTCGTCGAGCATGACGACGCCGTCGAGGAGGAGGAGCGAGCCCAGGAGGAGTCGGAGGCGCAGGACGGCGCCGACGACGAGGCCGGGGACGGACTCGACGAGGAGGAAGCCGACTCGGACGAGCCGCGGGACGAGGACACCGACGAGGACGCCGACGCCGACGAGGACGAGAACGAGGCCGAAGGCGAGGCCGAGGAGGCCGAGGAGTCCGAGGAAGCCGAAGAGGACGAGCCCGAGGGCGAGTACGAAGAAGAGGAAGAGGAAGAAGAGCCCGAGGACGAGTACGAGGCGGAGGAGGCCGAGGAGACCGATGAGGATGAAGAAGCCGACCGCCGGGCCGTCGCCCGCCGCTGAACGCCCGGAGAAGTCATCGGGCAGACCGCTGACACTGAGCAGACAAGGCTGATACCACGTGTCCGATTCACTGGCCGGCCGTATGGGGTCCTCGCCCAGCAGGGCGGCCCCGTACGGCCAGCAAGGATCATCCGCCAACCTTGCGGACATTCTCGAGCGGGTGCTCGACAAGGGTGTCGTCATCGCGGGCGACATCCAGATCAACCTGCTCGACATCGAGTTGCTCACCATCAAACTGCGCCTCCTCGTCGTCTCCGTGGACAAGGCGAAGGAGATGGGGATCGACTGGTGGGAGCACGACCCGTCGCTGTCCTCGCGGGCACGCGACTCACAACCGCAGGAGGCCGTCGCGGCTTCCGGGGAGAACGGCCAGGGTGCGCTGGCCGCGGAGAACGACCGGCTGCGCGAGGAGATCGAGCGTCTGCGCTCGCTGGCCGAACTTCCCGCCGCGGAGGCGCCCGCCCAGGAGGGCGGCGACCGTAAATCCGGCAGCGGTACCGGTACCCGGTCCGGTGACGCACGCACGCGCAAGCGCGGAGGGTGACGAGTTGATGGCGGTGTCAGGTCCCGGCGCACAGGGAGAGCAGAACGTGACTCAGGTCTGCTACGTCTTCGCCGTCGGCCGCGAAGACGCACCGCTGCGGGTAGCAGCGGAGGGACTGACCGGGCCCACCGGGTCCGTCGTACGCGCGGTGTACGGGGCCGGGCTCGGCGCGCTGGTCTGCAGTGTCCCGGCGGGGCTGTACGACGAGGAAGGGCTGAAGGCCCAACTGGAGGACATGGAACGCCTGGAGGCGCTGGCCCGCTCGCACCATGCCGTGGTCGCCGCCGCCTACGAGCACACCACGGTGCTGCCGATGCGGCTGGCCACCGTCTACCTGGACGATGCCCGCGTCACGGGAATGCTGTCCGAGCGCAAGGACGAATTCGACGCTCTGCTCACCCGGTTGGAAGGCCAGGTCGAGTGGGGGGTCAAGGTCTACGCAGATCCCCGCGAGGCATCGGCGCCCGCCCCGGCTGAGCCTTCCGGCGTCTCCGCCTCTGCCTCCGGGAGCAGCCCGGGGCGCGCCTACCTGCAGCAGCGCAGGAAGCAGCGCAGCACTCACCAGGACACCTACCGCGCCGCCGGCGCGGTGACCGAGCGGATCACCGCCCTGGCCGACGGGCTCGCCACGGCCAAGGTCTCGCACCGGCCGCAGCAGGGCGAACTGGCCTCCGGGCCAGGCGAGAACATCGCCAACGACGCCTACCTCGTACCCGACGGGCGCAGCGACGACTTCCGCGCCGCGATCGCGGGTCTCGCCGAGGATGTCCCGGGCGTACGCGTCGAGTTGACCGGCCCCTGGGCGCCGTACTCCTTCGCGACGCCGCCCTCCTCACCGCAGCCGGACGAAGGCAGTCCGCAGGGGCCGGTCGACGATGGATCCTGAACTGCCCGGCAGCGGCTTCGCCGACGCGGTCCAGGCCGGGGCCCGTTCCGCCGCGAACGGCTTCGCGGAGGAGGACGCCCTCGCCGGCCGGCAGGTCGCACTCATCGATCTGCTCGACCGGCTCCTGACCGGTGGCGCGGTACTGACCGGCGATCTCGTGCTGTCCATCGCCGACGTCGACCTCGTGCGCATCAACCTGCGTGCGGTCATCCACTCGGTCACACCGGACGATCCGTCGCCGTGGTGAGGCGCAGGCGTGGCGAAAGGTGTGCTGTGGGAGAGGAGCGCCAGGAATGACCGACGAGCCTGATGAGCTCCCCGAGCCGCTCTCGGCCGGGAGCAGGCTGGACGACGTGGCGCGGTCGGCTGCCCGCGCCTTCGATCTGCTGCCCGCCGGTCCGGACGATGCCGGTCCGGGCGGCGAGGGCAAACTGGCCCAGCGGCTGAGGACGGACCCCGACACCGTCGAACGGGATCTGATGAAACTCGTCCTGACGATCGTTGAGTTGCTGCGTCAGCTCATGGAACGCACAGCGCTGAACCGGGTCGACCAGGGCGACCTCAGCGAAGACCAGGAGGAGCGCATCGGCATGACGCTGATGATCCTCCAGGAGCGCATGACAGAGCTGTGCGACCGCTACGGACTGACCATGGCGGATCTCAATCTCGACCTCGGCCCGCTGGGTTCGCTGCTGCCGCGCGACGAAGGCTGATGAGTGCCCGCTGTGCCCGTCCCCGCGCCATCCGAGCGCCCGTCCGAGCGCCTGCCCAGGTGACCGTCATACGGCCGGTGTCGGTCAGGGACGTTTCAACCGCCCACTCTCGGCAACCCGTTGGCCATGACTGACAACGACAAGACCACACGTACCGCAGGAAAGGCCGCGAACAGCACCAAGAAGCCCGCCGAGGCCGGGGACAAGGCGGAACGCGGCATCAATAAGGCCGCGACCAAGACCGGTGAGGCGACCCACTCCGTGGGTGACGCCGTCGAGGGTGGCGGCCGCAGCGTCGGCCAGGCCACCAAGCGCGTCGGGCATGTCGCAAGCCAGGGCGCCGAGTTGGGCCGCAAGAAGCTCGCGACGGCCTCGAGCACCGCTGCCACAGCGGCGTCCGCGACTTGGACTGTCGTGAAGAACCGCAAGGGCTTCGCGGCGGGTATCGGCACCGGAGCGGTCACCGCGGTCGCCGCCTCCTTCGCAGTCGGCCGCTACTCGGCCAAGCGCCAGGCCGGCCCCTTCACGCGGCTCACCGGCGGGCGGCTGTAACAGCGCTCCACTGCGGTCCGCGCGCACGTACGAGCAAGTCAGCGGACAGCAGCGCCCGACAGCGCCCGACAGCCGCGGAGTTGTTCGTCGGTGTCGGTCAGGGGGCGGTCAGATGACGGGGCAAGTCCCGTCCGGGCTGGGGGATTTCACCGAAGTCCTCGTCGTCGTCCGTGACCGGCAGACGGTGGATGACGGCTTCCAGTGCATGCGGCAGCCGCGGATGACCGCCCCCGTGGCATTCACTGAGGAGCCTGTGCAGGACCCGGTCCGGCAGCAACGGCCGCGCCGTGCGGTGCGGGTGTACGCGCGGGGCGGCGGGCTTTCGCTGCGCCAGCCGCTCCGACTGGGCGCGCCAGTAGTCGGCGTCCCGGAACTCGCCGTGCCACCGGTGGTGCAGGCACAGACAGAAGGCGGCGGTACGGGAACCGCCCCCCGCCGCGAACTGCCACCAGAACTGGGCCGCTTCGCGGTACCGCGCCAGATGCAGCAGACAGCCGAAGACGAGCGCTCCCTCGGGTGCGATGCACTCCTGATCGTCCACGAGCCGCGAGAGACTGGCCGCCGCCTCCGGGGCGTTGATCACAAGCGTGACCGCCAAGTCCAGGTCGTGCGCGGCCTGTTCGCAGTCGGTCGAATACCGCGAGGCCCGTACGGCCCCGGGGCTCACGCCGGTGGTGGGGCCCCCGGAAGCGGAGTGTGAGGACGTCAGGCCCACCAGGACCCGGTCCCGTACGGCAGCCACATCCCGGTCGTCGTAGTCCTCGGCGAGCACTTCCGCCTGGTTCAACAGCGCGTCGATGGTGTGGTGTTCGTGCCTCCCCCGCATCATCCGGCCCCCGTGTCGGGCCCGGGTGCCGTGTGCAGCTCCCGGGCGAGTCTCCGTTTCGCATAGCGTATGTGGGAG
>DATMEI010000590.1:0-2605 GCA_035556995.1 Streptomyces sp. | reverse complement strand
GGAGCCCGTCGACGTGAATTACGCGCCCTGCGGGCGGTCTTGTGGAGTCGATCACAATGAGTGCCGTCAGCGTTCCGGTTGCGCCGTGAACAAGCCCCTCACAGGCCCTTCAGCGGCACCGGAAGGGGGTGGACATAACGGGCATAGACCATTAAAAGACCCCGTCGTGAGGGGGGTTGACGGGCATTGTCCCTGCTCGGCAGGGTGTGTCGAAATCGCTTCCGGGTAGGCGTGTTGCAATCCCGCCAAGAATTTACGACTCATAGGTTTGAGCACTAAGGTGCGACAGATGTTGCACGCTGGTTATGAGCGGGCACCGCTCCCCCCGGTCCGCCAGGAGTCCCCCTCCGCGACGCACGACGCGTCCGCGGAGCCGTCGGCCAAGGTCAAGAAACAGCCCGCCGAGCAGCGGGACCCCTTTCTGGATAATGCGAAGTACCTCACGATCCTGCTCGTCGCCATCGGGCACGTATGGGATCCGCTGCGCGACGACAGCCGCATGGCCGGCGCGCTCTACTTCGTGCTCTACGCCTTCCACATGCCGGCGTTCATCATCGTCTCCGGCTACCTCTCGCGCAGCTTCGAGGGCAAGCCGAGGCAGATCAAGCGGCTGGTCACGGGCGTCCTCGTCCCGTATGTCGTCTTCCAGACCGTTTACACGTTCTTCATGCGGTGGGCGAGCGACAACCCCGACCGTGAATTCCACTACCAGGAGCCGGGCTTCGCCCTGTGGTTCCTCGTCGCCCTCTTCCTGTGGCGGCTGACGACTCCGCTGTGGAAGAGCCTGCGCTGGCCGGTGCCGGTCGCGCTGGCGATCGCTGTCGCCGCGGGTGTCACTCCGAGCATCAGCAACGACCTCAACCTGATGCGCATCGCGGCCTTCCTGCCGTACTTCGTCCTGGGTCTCCAACTGCGGCCCGAGCACTTCCAGATCGTCACTCGGCGCAGGTTCCGGATGCTGGCGCTGCCGGTCTTCGCCTGTGCTCTGCTGTTCGCGTACTGGGCCGTGCCGAGGATGTCCAAGGGCTGGTTCCTGCACGACAAGGCCTCGCAGGAACTGGGTGCGCCGGCCTGGGTCGGCGGTGTGATGACCCTCGCCGTCTTCGGCTGCGGTCTGGTGCTGACCGCCGCCTTCCTCGCCCTGGTGCCGCGCCGCAACATGTGGTTCACCTCGCTGGGCGCCGGGACGCTCTACGCGTACCTGCTCCACGTCTACCCGATCAAGATCTCCCGTGAGTTCGAGTGGTACGACATGGACTGGGTCGACCATCCCGTCAGCCGCGTCGCGATCACGCTGCTGGCAGCGGTGATGATGACGATCCTGTGCATGGCGCCGTTCCGGCGGGCCTTCCACTTCGTCATGGAGCCGAAGATGGAGTGGTTCTTCAAGCGGGACGCGGGAGCACAGGCCCGCGCACGCGAGAAGGGCTCGTCGGCCCAGACGCCGGGGGCGACCCAGCCGGCCGCTCCGGAGCCGGATGCGAAGGCCTCGGCTTCTTCCTCTTCGGGAACCTCCTCGGGGAAGTCCTCGGCTTCGTACGCGTCCTCCTACTCGGCCCCTTCGGCTTCGTACCGGACGTCGAGTGCGGGCGGCAGGCACGCGAGGTAGAGCCCAGCGAGCACAGACAATCCGGCGGGGGCGGTCCACGGGCCGCCCCCGCCGGTTTCTGTCTGCCCGGCGGTCTGCCCGGACGGCCAGGACGTACAGCGGCGCGGGCAGGGCTCAGGCGCGGCAGAGGAGAAGAAGGGCGCGGTCGTCGTTCACGTCGCGGGCCACTGTCTCTATCAGGTGCCACGCAGCGCCGTGGAAGCTGGACGCGACGTGGCGGTCGGCCTCGCCCGTCAGCCGGTCGAGGCCGTCGGCCAGGTCTCGCTCGGAGGTCTCCACGAGACCGTCGGTGAAGAGCATCAGCACGTCGCCGTGGTGCAGGGTCCCCTTGACCGGGTCGAACTGGGCGCCGGCGTAGACGCCCAGCAGCGGGCCGTCGCCCGACTTCTGCTCCCACTTGCCGGCGCCCGCGCCCCGCTGCAGGGCGGGGACGTGTCCTGCCGAGAAGAGTTCGTAGTCTCCGCTGTCCAGATCCAGGACGAGGTGGACGGAGGTGGCGAAACCCTCGTCCCAGTCCTGGCGGAGCAGATAGGCGTTCGCGGCGGGAAGGAAGGCGTGCGGCGGCAGCGAGCCCAGCAGGCCGCCGAAGGCGCCGGAGAGCAGCAGGGCGCGGGAGCCGGCGTCCATGCCCTTGCCGGACACGTCCGTCAGTACGACTTCGAGCGTGCGCTCGCCCGTACCCGTACGTGCGGCGACGACGAAGTCACCGGAGAAGGACTGGCCTCCGGCGGGCCGCAGCGCCATCTCGCGGTGCCATTCGCGAGGCAGCCTGGGCAACTTGCTCTGCACACGGATGCGTTCGCGGAGGTCGAAGAGCATGGTGCCGCCGCGCCGCCACGGCACGCCGACCCGGCTGCGGAACTGCGCGATGAGCAGCCCGGAGAGGCCGGCTGCGGCAACCACCAGAATGGTGCCGGGAGTTACCCGGCCCGCGCCGTCCTGGTAGGGGCCCAGCATCGCGGACTCCACGATGAGGGCCACGGCCGCCGAGGCGTA
>DATMEI010000589.1:0-4242 GCA_035556995.1 Streptomyces sp. | reverse complement strand
GCTGGGCCGTCACGAGGACGGCGTGCGGCTGCTGCGGCAGGGGGTCTCCCGTCCCCTTCCGCAGATCGCGGAGGCCGCACTCATTCTGCACCGGGCGGGACAGGTCGCGGAGGCCACGGAGTTGCTGGCCGCGCTGATCCGCTCCCGTACGCCCGCCGAGGCCGCGCAGATCGCCCACGCGGAGCCCGGCGTCCTCGTCGGCACGTTGCTGGAGGCTGCCGGTGCCGTCTCGCCGCAGCACTACCGCTCGGTCGCCAACGCGATGCGGGGCACCGCTCTGCCCGGTGTTCCCGAGTCGACGTGACGAAAGGCGCCCCCGCCGTCTTACCGGCGGTTACGACCTGGTCGGCCGCCCTCCCGGCGACGACCGGAAACAAGATCGATCGGGCGACGTAACGTCGATGCCCTTGCCACCGTGGGTAACGCGACCTACGGTCACATTCTCACGTGGATCTACGCGTGTCGCACCGCCCTGACCTCGCGACAAAGGAGCTGCTCATGACCGATGTTGTGCGCGCCGCACTCGTACAGGCGACGTGGACCGGCGACACCGAGTCGATGATCGCGAAGCATGAGCAGTACGCGCGCGAGGCTGCCCGGCAGGGCGCCCGCGTGATCGGCTTCCAAGAGGTCTTCAACGCCCCGTACTTCTGCCAGGTCCAGGACGCGGAGCACTACAAATGGGCCGAACCCGTGCCCGACGGCCCGACGGTGCGGAGGATGCAGGACCTGGCCCGGGAGACCGGAATGGTCATCGTCGTCCCGGTCTTCGAGGTCGAACAGCCCGGGTTCTACTACAACACGGCCTGCGTCATCGACGCCGACGGCTCCGTGCTCGGCTCGTACCGCAAGCACCACCTGCCTCAACTGCCGGGCTTCTGGGAGAAGTTCTACTTCAAGCCCGGCAACCTCGGCTGGCCGGTCTTCGACACCGCCGTCGGCAGGGTCGGCGTCTACATCTGCTACGACCGCCACTTCCCCGAGGGCTGGCGTGCCCTGGGCCTGGAAGGCGCCCAGCTCGTCTACAACCCCTCCGCGACCTCGCGCGGCCTCTCCAGCCATCTGTGGCAGCTCGAACAGCCCGCAGCCGCCGTCGCCAACGAGTACTTCATCGCCGCCATCAACCGCGTCGGCACCGAGGAGTACGGCGACAACGACTTCTACGGCACGAGCTACTTCGTCGACCCGCGCGGCCAGTTCGTCGGCGATGTCGCCAGCGACAAGGAGGAGGAACTGCTCGTACGCGACCTGGACTTGAGCGTGATCGACGAGGTGCGGCAGCAGTGGGCCTTCTACCGTGACCGGCGCCCCGACGCGTACGACGGGCTGGTGCAGCCCTGATGACCACAGCGGACCACGACCCGGCGGGTTCGCCGAGGGCGCTCCACGCCCGCCACCGTGCCGTACTGCCCGACTGGCTGGCGCTCTACTACGACGAACCGATCGAGATCACCCACGGCGAGGGCCGCCACGTCTGGGACAGCGAGGGCAACCGCTACCTCGACTTCTTCGGCGGCATCCTCACCACCATGACGGCGCACGCGCTGCCCGAGGTCACCAAGGCCGTCAGCGAGCAGGCGCAGCGCATCCTGCACACCTCCAGCCTCTATCTCGACCGCCCCATGGTGGAGTTGGCCGAACGGATCGCCGCGGTCTCCGGCATCCCCGACGCCCGCGTCTTCTTCACCACCTCGGGCACCGAAGCCAACGACACCGCCCTGCTGCTGGCCACCACCCAACGCCGCTCCAACCAGATCCTGGCGCTGCGCAACAGCTACCACGGCCGGTCCTTCTCGGCCGTCGGCATCACCGGGAACCGCTCCTGGTCGCCGACCAGCCTCTCGCCGCTGCAGACGCTCTACGTGCATGGCGGAGTGCGCAGCCGCGGCCCCTTCGCCGAGCTGGACGACGCCGAGTTCATCGATGCCTGCACCGAGGACCTGGAGGACATGCTCGGCCAGCACGGCGGTGACGTGGCCGCCCTGATCGCCGAACCGGTGCAGGGCGTGGGCGGGTTCACCTCACCGCCCGACGGACTTCTCGCCGCCTTCCGCGAAGTCCTGCGCGAGCGCGGCATCCTGTGGATCAGCGACGAGGTGCAGACGGGCTGGGGCCGCACCGGCGAACACTTCTGGGGCTGGCAGGCGCATGCGCAGGCAGGCCCGCCCGACATGCTCACCTTCGCCAAGGGCATCGGGAACGGCATGTCGATCGGGGGTGTCGTCGCCCGCGCCGAGGTCATGAACTGCCTTACGGGCAACTCCATCTCCACCTTCGGCGGCAGCCCCATCACCATGGCCGCCGGCAACGCCAACCTCAACTACCTGCTGGAGCACGACCTTCAGGGCAACGCGCGCCGCGTCGGCGGGCTGCTGCTGGAGAGGCTGCGCGCCGTCTCGGCGGGGCTGGGCATCGTACGGGAGGTGCGCGGCCGGGGTCTGATGGCCGGAGTCGAGCTTGTGGCGCCGCACACCGACACCCCCTCGCCGCAGGCGGCTTCGCTCGTGCTGGAGCTGGCCCGCGAGAGGGGGCTGCTCATCGGCAAGGGAGGCGGCCACTCCACGAGCAGCGTGCTGCGCATCGCGCCGCCGCTGACCCTGACCGTCGCGGAGGCGGAAGAGGGCGCCGAGATCCTGGAGTACGCCTTGCGCACGGCAGACACCGAGCTGGGAGGGGAGAGCACGCAATGACGCACACCCGTACGGTGGTTCGCGGCGGTCTCGTGATCACGGCGGCCGACGAGACGCACGCGGACGTTCTCATCGAGGACGGCCGTGTCGTCGCCGTCGCCGCCACCGGCAGCACCGTCGCCGAGGGCTGGAACGCGGAGCGCACGATCGAGGCCGCAGGCAAGTACGTCATCCCGGGCGGCGTCGACGCACACACCCACATGGACTTCCCCTTCGGAGGCACCTTCTCCTCCGACGACTTCGAGTCGGGCACCAGGGCCGCCGCCTGGGGCGGGACGACGACCATCGTCGACTTCGCCGTCCAGACCAAGGGCCATGCTCTGCGCGAGGGCCTGGACCGCTGGCACGCCAAGGCCGACGCCCAGTGCGCCATCGACTACGCCTTCCACATGATCCTCTCCGACGTGAACCAGGGCACGCTGAAGGAGATGGACATACTGGTGGAGGAGGGAATCACCTCCTTCAAGCTGTTCATGGCCTACCCCGGCGTCTTCTACAGCGACGACGGGCAGATCCTGCGCGCCATGCAGCGCACCGCCGCCAACGGCGGCCTGGTGATGATGCACGCGGAGAACGGCATCGCCATCGACGTGCTCGTCGAACAGGCCCTGGCCGCGGGCCGTACCGACCCCAGGTACCACGGCGAGGTGCGCAAGGCGCTGCTGGAGGCGGAGGCCACGCACCGCGCCATCCAGCTGGCCAGGGTGGCCGGTTCGCCGCTGTACGTCGTGCACGTCTCCGCGGAGGAGGCCGTCGCCGAGCTGGCCACCGCCCGCGACAAGGGCCTGCCCGTCTTCGGTGAGACCTGCCCGCAGTATCTGTTCCTCTCCACCGACAACCTCGCAGAACCGGACTTCGCCGGCGCCAAGTACGTCTGCTCCACGCCGCTGCGGCCGCGTGAGCACCAGGCGGCGCTGTGGAGGGGGCTGCGCACGAACGACCTCCAGGTCGTCTCCACCGACCACTGCCCGTTCTGTTTCGTCGGCCAGAAGGAGCTGGGCCGGGGCGACTTCTCGAAGATCCCCAACGGCATGCCCGGTGTGGAGCACCGCCTGGACCTGCTGCACCAGGCGGTCCTGGACGGTCACATCTCGCGCCGCCGCTGGATCGAACTGGCCTGTGCGACACCGGCCCGCATGTTCGGGCTCTACCCCAAGAAGGGGACCCTGCAGCCCGGTTCGGACGCCGACGTCGTCATCTACGACCCGCACGCGCAGCAGACCCTGTCCGCCGAGACGCACCACATGAACGTCGACTACTCGGCGTACGAGGGCAAACAGATCACCGGGCAGGTGGAGACGGTGCTCTCCCGGGGAGAGACCGTCATCGACCGCCGTACGTACGCGGGCCGGGCCGGGCACGGCCAGTACACGCCCCGCGGACTGTGCCAGCTCCTGGACTGATCACGGCAGCCGGACAAGAAAACACCGAAAGGACCTGGCATGGACTTCGGACTCGTACTGCAGACTGACCCGCCCGGCTCCCGGACCGTCGGGCTCATGCGCCGCGCCGAGCGGAACGGCTTCCGCTACGGCTGGACGTTCGACTCGGC
>DATMEI010000588.1:0-8804 GCA_035556995.1 Streptomyces sp. | reverse complement strand
ACGCTAGAAAGGGGCGCGGGGTCTCCCCAGCCGCCGAAGCCCCCTCTTCCTGGAGGCATAGGCCCCTCTCCCCGGACGGGCAACGAGAGTGCCGGGGTGTCGCCAGATACACCCCCTTCCGGGTGTCGGTCCCTGTGTTCGCGGCCGGCAGCACGGCGCAGACTGGAGACGGACCGTGGACAGTGCGGGCCGCGTACGAGGAGAAGAGGGAGCGTGACGTGCTGATCCAGCGGAAGAAGGCCGAACGGATCGTCGACGGGCCGGAATTGCGCTTGCGTACCCGTCACGCCCTGGTGGCCGCGGTGCGCGGCCTTGCTCTGTGCGTGATGTCGATCGGCTTCTCGCTCGCGCTGTTCATCGCCAGCGTCGTGTCGATCGCGCTCAGCGTGGTCGGCGTCGGCCTCTTCACCACCCCGGCGGTGACCCACCTCGTGCGGATGCACGCCAACCAGCGGCGCATATTCGCCCGCGACTGGATCGGCATGACGGTTCCCGAGCCCTACCGTCCCCTCCCGCCGGTCACGAGCATGAGCAGCGTGGTCGAGCGGTACACGTGCCTGATGAGGGACCCGGCGACCTGGCGGGACCTGGCCTGGCTGCTGACCGACGCCGTCGGTGGCTTCGTCACCGCACTCTTCCCGCCCGCGCTCATCGCGTACGGCATCGAGGGCTTCGTCATCGTGGCCGGTGTCTGGCGGGCCGTGCAGCACGACTACTGGTACGCCTTCATCCCCGTCGAAGGCTTCGGTACGGCCACGCTGTGCGCCTGCCTCGGGGCGGTCCTGATCACGCTCGCGCTCTACGTGAACCCCTGGTTCATCCAGGGCCACTTCCTCATCGTCAAATCGATGATCTCGCCCAGCCGTGGCGCGCAGCTGGAACAGCGGGTCGAGCGGCTGTACGAGACGCGGCACGACGCCGTCGACTCCTCGGCCGCCGAACTGCGCCGTATCGAACGCGATCTGCACGACGGCGCACAGGCCCGGCTGGTCTCCATGGGCATGAGCCTCGGCACCATCGAAGCCCTCATCGAGAAGGACCCGGCACAGGCGAAGAAGCTCATCGCGCAGGCCCGGGCGAACTCCGCGGAGGCACTGACCGAACTACGGGACCTGGTACGGGGAATTCACCCGCCGGTACTCGCCGAGCGCGGCCTCGGCGACGCGGCCAAGGCGCTCGCCCTGCGTATGCAGGTTCAGGTCGAAGTGGACGTCGAACTGCCCGGACGCTTCACGGAACCGGTCGAGTCCACCGCGTACTTCGCGATCAGCGAGACCCTCACCAACGCCGCAAAGCACGCGCAGGCCGAGCGCGTCTGGCTGGACATCCACTACAGCGAGGCCGCGGGCGGCATGCTGCGCATCGCCGTCACCGACAACGGGCGGGGCGGCGCCGACATGACGCGAGGGTCGGGGATGGCCGGCATCGAAAGGCGGCTCGGGCAGCTCGACGGCATCCTCGCCGTGAGCAGCCCGGCAGGGGGGCCGACGATGGTGACCATGGAGATTCCCTGCGAGATCGTCGGGTAGGGCGACGCAGTGGCGAATTCCGGCCCCGCGGCACGGATCGAGGTGCGGCCACCGCTCGGCAACAGCGAACTCAACGCCCTGTTCGCCGCATCCTGGACGGACCATCAGCACACCGATTTCCGCCCCCGCCTCACTCGCAGCCTGCTGTGGGTCGCCGCCTTCAGCGAGGACGCACTCGTCGGCTGGGTCAACGTCGTCGGGGACGGCGGAGTCCACGCCTTCTTGCTCGATACGACGGTGCATCCCGCTGTGCGGCGGCAGGGCGTAGGCGTACGGCTCGTGCAGTGCGCGGCCGGGGAAGCCCGGAGGGCCGGCGCCCTTTGGCTGCACGTCGACCACGAGGAGCACCTGACCGGCTTCTACGCCCGCTGCGGTTTCCGGCCGACGGCTGCCGGGCTGCGGTGGCTGGGCTGAGGCGGGCGGAGCGGGGAGCCGTTGTCAGTGGCGCGGCTTAGCGTATGCGCATGACGTGGACGACTCCCGAAGTGCAGCGCCCCGAGCGCGTATCCGTGGCGGATGAGAGAACGGCGCTGGCGGCCTCGCTCGACTTCCAGCGGGCGACGTTTCTGTTCAAGTGCGGCGGCCTGACCGGCGAACAGCTCGTGATGCGTCCCGTCGGCCGGTCCACGCTGTCCCTGCTGGGCCTCGCACGGCACCTGGCGGGATGCGAACGCTGGTGGTTCCGCAACCACTTCGGCGGTGAGGCCGGCCTGCCGTGGATCTTCTTCACCAAGGAGAACCTGGAAGGCGACTTCAACGACGGCACCCCCGCAAGCGCCCCCGGGGACTTCGAGGCCTACTACGAGGAGGTCGCGACTGCCCGCGCCCTCACCGAAGGACGCGCACCGGACGACACGTTCCTACGGCCCAACGGTGAACTCGCCGATCTGCGCTGGCTGTTCCTCTACATGATCGAGGAGTACGCCCGTCACAACGGCCACGCCGACCTCGTAAGGGAACACATCGACGGCCGCACTGGCGACTGAGCGCAGACGGCGCGCTCGGCACGCCTTCATGCGCCGTGCCTCTTGCCCGCCCTCGACGCGTGCCGCGGCACGGGGGAGAGACCGGCCGCGGAGAGCGCCTGGGCGGGCGAGCCGCAGGGCATTCCCGAACGACCTCGGAAAGGTTGGCTGGACTCGCCGGACCGGGGCCGGTCCCGACCCTGAGCCTCAGCCCAGTGCGGCCACCCGTTCGCGGTAGCCCCGCACCGGGGCCGCGTCCCGGTACGGCTCAAGGCGCCGTTCGAAGTCCCGTACGTACTCGTGCGCCCGCACCGACCGCATCTCCGCCGCCTGCTGCGCCGCCTCCGCCGCCAGGGCGCACGCCTGCTCGACCTCACCGAGCCCCAGGCGTGCCGTCGCCAGCACCACCCGGCAGAAGAGCCGGCTGCGCGCGAAGCCCGCGCCGCGCAGCTGCAGCGAGCGCTCCGCGTGCAGCGCCGCCGACCGGTACTGCTGCAGGTCCCGGTGGCAGTGCCCGGTCTCGTCGGCCAGCGCCGCCTCGTCGAAGAAGCGCGCCCACGGCGGTACGTCCTCGCCGGACTTCGCCGCCTCCAGCGCCCGTTCGGCACGGGCGAGGGAGGACGTACAGGCACGTACCTCGCCGAGCACCCCGTGCCCTCGGGCCTCCGCGGCGTGCAGCAGCGACTGCACCACAGGAGGGGCGGCGCTGCCCACGCCCTGCTGCGCGACCCGGGCCAGCTGCACCGCTTCCCTGCCGTGTCCGAGATAGACGGCCTGCTTGCTCATCGTCACCAGCACATAGCTGCCGTAGGCCCGGTCGCCCGCCGCCTGAGCCAGCCGCAGCGCCTGTACGAAGTAGCGCTGTGCCAGCCCGTGTGCCGCGATGTCGTACGACGTCCAGCCCGCGAGCCGCGTCAGGTCCGCCGCCGCGCCGAACAACCGCCGCCCCAGCGCCTCTCCGTACACGCCGCGCAGCATCGGTTCCGCCTCGTGCTCCAGATACCGCACCAGCGCCTGGCGGGCGTGGCCGCCGCCGTAGGCGTGGTCGAGGGCGCGGAAGAGTTCGCCGACGGAGCGCAGCGCGTTGACGTCTCCGGCAGTGACCCGCTGCCCCGGGCCGCGTTCTGTACGGTCCGGCCGTTCCGCCCGTGGTGCCGAGCCCGGTACGCGCGACGCGGAGCCTGCCGCTCCGGCTGCCGTCGCCGACGCATGCATGCCGGACCCGCCCGGTACGGACGCCGAGCCCCGCATCTGCGAGGGCACACGGGCGGGTGCGCCCGGTCCCTGTCTGGCCGCCGTGCCACCTGGGCCTGACGCCCCGCCCGTGCCCGTGCCCGCGCTCCCGGCGATCGTCTGCCGCATCCCGGCGCCACCACCCGTACCGCCACCACCCGTACCGCCGACGCCCGCACCGCCGCCGCGGCCCGCACCACCGGCCAGAGCGCCGCCGCCGTCGGCCGCGGCGCCCGCGCCGGGCTCTGGATCGCCGCCGCGCGCCACCCGCTCGTCGGCACGGCCGATCAGCCAGTCCCGGCTGGGCACCACCAGCCCGGCCGGAGTGAACGCGATCTTCCGCAGCTCCGCGTGGCTGCCCGAGTCCTTGCGCCACAACCCGCTGACGATGTCGACCGCCTCCAGGGGCGTCGACGCGAACTCCAGCCCCGCGTACACGGGCGCGCACGCGTCCAGCCCCAGGTCCTGGGCGCTCAGCCGCCTGCCGAGCCGGCGCGTGAAGACCTCGGCGATCAGCGCGGGTGTCGTGCCACGCGGCTGCTGGCCGCGCAGCCAGCGCGTCACGGAGGTCTTGTCGTAGCGCAGGTCGAGTCCGTGTTCAAGGCCCAACTGGTCGACGCGACGGGCCAGTCCGGCGTTCGAGAACCCGGCCTCGGCGATGAGCGCGGCGAGCTGGCGGTTGGGGATGCGCTGCGGGGAGGACTGGGCGGAGGAATCCCCAGTTCGTTCCATCGTCATCAGCTTTACGGTCTCCTGCCCTACGGCTTGCGGCAGGCGCCGGGGCGCCCTGCGGAACGGCGCGAATGTAGCGGCCCCTCACATGGGGCTCGCCCGTTTTGCCGCGCTTTCATCCGTACGTGTGAGGAGGTGACCGGCTGCCGGAGCGGGGCCCGGCAGCCGTACAGTTGCCACAGGGCGCGAGACCGGACGCTCGTCGTACGGCGCCGGAGTACGGCCGGGATCCGGCACCGCCGCCCAGAACTGCCGGGCACCGCCGGGCACCGCCCGGCACGACTTTGGAGGAGCCGTGAGCGACCTGCGCTTTGTCCATCTGGGGTTCGGCGCCGAGGCCGTCGACTACCAGGAGGCGTGGCAGGAGCAACGCAGGGTGCACGCCGCCCGGTTCGCCGACGAGATCCCCGACACCTGCCTGCTGCTGGAGCACACCCCCGTCTTCACCGCGGGGCGTCGTACCGAGCAGGCGGAGCGTCCGATCGACGGCACCCCTGTGGTGGACGTCGACCGTGGCGGGAAGATCACCTGGCACGGCCCGGGGCAGCTCGTGGGCTACCCCATCCTGAAGCTGCCGCGCCCCGTCGACGTGATCGAGCACGTACGGCGCCTCGAAGACGCCATGATCCGCGCCTGCGCGGACTTCGGCCTGGAGAGCACCCGTATCGAAGGCCGCAGCGGCGCGTGGGTGCTCGGCGATCCCGTCGAGCAGCGGACGGGCCTGGGCGGGCTTTCGCTCGACTTCGACCCGAGGCTGGAGGACGAGGAGTTCGACGCCCGGCTCAACGGCCCCGAGTACGCACCCTCCAACGCCGGCCAGCGCGGAGAGGACCGCAAACTCGGCGCGATCGGCGTCCGCGTCGCCAAGGGCGTCACCATGCACGGCTTCGCGCTGAACTGCGACCCCGACAACACCTGGTTCGACCGGATCGTCCCCTGCGGCATCCGCGACGCGGGCGTTACCTCGCTCTCGAACGAGCTGGGCCGCACCGTGACGGTCGCCGAGGTGCTGCCTGTCGTGGAGAAACACCTGCGCGAGGTGCTGGAGTCGGCGGAGCCGCTGCCCCGCGCGGTCTGACGAGCGCGCGCCCCCTGCCTGTCTCTGCGAGGCCACCGGTGCTGTAGGGCAGGGCGAGGGGTGGGCGTACCCTGATATTCGCCGAGGAATCGAAAGTACGTAGGGAGCCGGACGTGTCCGCTGTCGCACCCGACGGTCGCAAGATGCTCCGCCTGGAGGTCCGCAACAGCGAGACCCCCATCGAGCGCAAGCCCGAGTGGATCAAGACCCGGGCGAAAATGGGCCCCGAGTACAACGCGCTCAAGGATCTGGTCAAGCGTGAAGGGCTGCACACGGTCTGTCAGGAGGCCGGATGTCCCAACATCTTCGAATGCTGGGAGGACCGCGAGGCCACCTTCCTCATCGGCGGTGAACAGTGCACCCGCCGCTGCGACTTCTGCCAGATCGACACCGGCAAGCCCGACGAGCTCGACCGTGACGAGCCGCGCCGTGTGGCCGAGTCCGTACAGCAGATGGAGCTGCGGTACGCGACGATCACCGGCGTCGCCCGCGACGACCTCGACGACGGCGGCGCGTGGCTCTACGCCGAGACCGTGCGCCAGATCCACCAGTCGATGCCCGGCACCGGAGTCGAGTTGCTGATCCCCGACTTCAACGCCGTACCGGAGCAGCTGGCCGAGGTCTTCTCCTCGCGTCCGGAAGTCCTGGCACACAACGTCGAGACCGTGCCCCGCATCTTCAAGCGCATCCGGCCGGCCTTCCGCTACGAGCGGTCGCTGGAGGTGATCACGCGCGCCCGCGAGGACGGCCTGGTCACCAAGTCCAACCTCATCCTCGGCATGGGCGAGACCCGTGAGGAGGTCAGCGAGGCGCTGCGCGATCTGCACGAGGCCGGCTGCGAACTGATCACTATCACCCAGTACTTGCGCCCCTCCGCACGGCACCACCCGGTGGAACGCTGGGTGAAGCCCCACGAGTTCGTGGAACTGCAGGAGGAGGCCGAGGAGATCGGCTTCGCCGGTGTCATGTCCGGTCCGCTGGTGCGCTCGTCCTACCGAGCGGGACGGCTCTACAAGCAGGCGGTCGCGGCGCGCGACGCAAAGGCGGCGTGAGCAGGCGCGGTGCAGGCGCGTGAGCTGAGTCACTCCGCGGTTCTCGCAGCGAAGTGACGTTGGCCGCACTGGCTTTCGCAGCCTTTGACCCCCTGGTCATCCGCTGGTAACACCTAACGGTGACGATGGCTGCACACACCGTTCATGCGAGCCACGCGAATTCACGGAGGGAACGCCTTGCAGACCACGCTGCGCGCGCTGGAGAGCTTCGAGAGCCTGCTGCTGGGCAGGGGCCAGCAGACAGCACGACGAAATGCCTGGACAGCGGTGCTCGAGGACCGTCGCCGGGCGGTGGCGCGTACCGAGGCCCAGCGGGTACTGGAGGCCGCGGCAACTCGCAGGCAGGCCGCCACGTAAACTTCCCCGCATGGCGAGGAAGGAAGACTCCGAGAACCCAGGGCGGCTCAAGCAGATCGTCCTGACGTACAAGATGACCCGGCGTGCCGACCGGATGATCGGCTGGATCCTGGCCGGTGTGGGGCTTCTCACCTTGGGTGTACTCCTCGCCATCGGCTTCCTGATCGGACACCCGGTCTACGCCGGCATTCTGGGCGCGGTGCTGGCTCTGCTCGCGATGGCGATCATCTTCGGACGCCGTGCCGAACGGGCGGCTTTCGGCCAGATGGAAGGCCAGCCGGGCGCTGCCGCCGCGGTGCTGGAGAACATCGGCAAGGGCTGGACCATCACCCCCGCCGTCGCGATGAACCGCAGCCAGGACGTCGTGCACAGGGCCGTGGGTCGCGCCGGCATCGCCCTTGTGGGCGAGGGCAACCCGAACCGGCTGCGGGGGCTGCTGTCGTCCGAGAAGAAGCGGATGGCCCGCGTCGTCTCCGACGTGCCGGTCCACGACTTCATCGTGGGCGACGACGAGGGCCAGGTGCCGTTGAAGAAGCTGCGCACCACTCTGCTCAAGCTGCCGCGCGCGCTGCAGGGCGGCCAGGTCACGCAGGTGAACGACCGGCTGCGCGCGATGGGCGACCTGATGAGCAACATGCCGATCCCGAAGGGGCCGATGCCCAAGGGCATGCGGATGCCGCGAGGCCAGAACGGCCGCTGAGCGGTAGACGCGCGGACGCGGAAACGGCGCCCTGTACGGGCACGGATACCGACACGGACGCGGACACCGACACACGAGTGGCCCGGAAGCACTGCTTCCGGGCCCGTTGCTTCACCGCTACGTCCTCACAGCACGTGCGCCTACGTCCTCACCTGCACCGCACCCGAGAGCCTGTCGTGCAGTCCGCGGCCGTCGCGGTCCCAGACCAGCGCGGGAACGGCCGCACCGAGCAGCACCGTACGGACAGCCACCCGCCACAGCGCCAGCCTGCCGAGACCGTCCACCGCCACCACACGAAGACGCAGCATCCGCTTGCCCGGAGTGCAGCCGACCGTCCCGACGGTGAGCAGGCTCATGACGAGAAAGACGGCCAGCGCCCAGTTGTTCGCGGCCTGCGGCTCACCGTCGGCGAGCAGGCCGTACGCGATCAGCACGGCGATCGCCCAGTCGATGAAGAGGGCACCCAGCCGTCGTCCGACGGACGCGACGGAACCGGGGCCGTCCTGCGGCAGTCCCAGCCGCTCACCGCGGTGGCCGAAATCCGCCCCCATGTCCTCTGCGGCGGCGCGGGGCCCCGACAGCCATGAACCGATTGCATCCCTGTTGTTCACGCGATAACCGTAGCGCGACGTGGAAATGACCTTGTTTGCAGGTCACCGGGGTGGAGCGGGAGACTGGTTAACATCGGTGAAACAGTCGGGTCACCCCAGAGAAATCGCCCCTGTCTAAGGTCGGCCCCAGCGCGCGCCACCGCACTGGCCTGCGTCCCGAGCAATTCCCGTCCCTCCACGGCGGGACTAGGAGGAGTTGGATGTTCCAGAACGCCGCTGAGGCCAAGAAATACATCGCAGACAACGATGTGAAGTTCATCGATGTCCGCTTCTGTGATCTGCCTGGCATCATGCAGCACTTCACGGTCCCTGCCGAGTCCTTCGACCCGGAAGAGAACCTGATGTTCGACGGTTCGTCGATCCGCGGCTTCCAGGCGATTCACGAGTCGGACATGGCGCTCGTACCCGACCTCTCCACGGCCCGCGTGGACGCGTTCCGTACGGAGAAGCACCTCAACATCAACTTCTTCATCCACGACCCGATCACCGGCGAGCAGTACAGCCGTGACCCGCGGAACGTGGCGAAGAAGGCCGAGGCCTACCTCGC
>DATMEI010000587.1:0-2193 GCA_035556995.1 Streptomyces sp. | reverse complement strand
ATCTGCACAAAGCGGGCGGCCTTCTCCGAGGAGTGGATGTCGAGCACCCCGGCGAGGGACTGCGGCTGGCTGGCGACGATGCCGACCACCCGGCCGTCGAGGCGGGCGAGGGTGGTGAGAACACTGGTCGCCCAGCGCTCATGGATCTCCATGTGCTCACCGTCGTCGACGAGTTCCTCGATGACCTCGCGCATGTCGTACGGGCGGCTGCCGTCCAGCGGTACCAGGTCGCGCAGCCGCTCGCAGCGCCGGCCGGCCGGGTCCGTCGAGGCCGAACGGGGCGGGTTCTCGCGGTTGTTGGAGGGGAGCATCGCAAGGAGGTAGCGGACCTCGGCGATGCAGGTCTCCTCGTCGTCGTACGCGAAGTGCGCGACGCCACTCGTCTCTGCGTGCACATCGGCGCCGCCGAGGCCGTTCTGGCTGATCTCCTCACCGGTGACCGCCTTGACCACATCCGGTCCGGTAATGAACATCTGCGAGGTCTCACGGACCATGAACACGAAGTCCGTCAGCGCCGGAGAGTACGCCGCACCACCCGCACACGGACCGAGCATCACGCTGATCTGCGGGATCACACCCGACGCCCGGGTGTTGCGCTGGAAGATACCGCCATACCCGGCGAGCGCGGACACACCCTCCTGAATACGGGCCCCCGCACCATCGTTCAACGACACCAGCGGCGCACCCGCCGAGATCGCCATGTCCATAATCTTGTGGATCTTCGTCGCGTGAGCCTCACCCAGCGCACCACCGAAGATCCGGAAGTCATGCGCATACACGAAGACCGTCCGGCCCTCCACCGTGCCCCAACCGGTGATCACACCATCGGTGTACGGCTTCTTCGCCTCGAGCCCGAACCCCGTCGCCCGATGCCGACGCAACTGCTCGACCTCACGGAACGAACCCTCGTCCAGCAACAGCGCAATACGCTCACGAGCCGTCAGCTTGCCCTTGCCGTGCTGCGCCTCGGTGGCCGCGGGCACTCCTTGCAGGACCTCCTGACGGATCCGGGTCAGTTCACCGATGCGCTCGTTCATCGTCATGACCAGCTCCTTTCAGGCGGTCCGGCGGGCGACGAAGTCGCAGAGTGCCGTGAGCGCGCGCTGCGCCGGGAGCGGCGGCAGCACATCGAGGGAGGAACGGGCCAGGTCCAGGCGCTGGTGCATCAGCACTTCGGCCTCGGCGGTCGCCGGTGAGCGCCGGAAGAGTTCCAGCGCGCGGCGGTGCACGGCGGGCGCCTCGGTGGGACCGTCGGCCAGCAGGGCGCGCAGTTCGGCATCCGCCTCGTCGTCACCCGCCTCGGCAAGCAGCACAGGCAGGCTCGGCACCCCGGCCAGCAGGTCCTTGCCCTGTTCCTTGCCGGTCAGTTCGGCCGGGGCGCTCAGGTCGAGCAGGTCGTCGGCGATCTGGAAGGCGATGCCGAGCTGCTCTCCGTACTCGATCAGGGCCGACACCTGTTGGGCGGGCGCGCCCGACTGCAGGGCGCCGATGCCCAGGGACATGGAGAGCAGCGCGGCGGTCTTGCCCGCGGTCACCTCGAAGTAGTGCTCGACGGGGTCCTCGCCGGGGGCGGGCCCGGTCAGTTCGCGCAACTGACCCGCCACCAGACGGCCCGCGGTCTGGGCGTTGAGATGTACGGCGCCCGAGCCGAGGTCGGCGGCCAGCTGGGCGGCGCGGGCGAGTAGCCAGTCACCGCCGAGCACGGCGGTGCGGTTGCCCCAGCGCGCGTTGACACTGTCGACGCCGTGCCGGGTGACGGCCCCGTCCATGATGTCGTCGTGGTAGAGCGAGGAGATATGGACCAGTTCCGCGATGACGGCGGCCTGGGTGACGCCGTCCCGCCAGGGCTCCCCGAACTCGGCACCGAGCAGGACCAGGAGCGGCCGCAGCCGTTTGCCGCCGGCCGCCGCGAGGTGGCCGGTGAGCACGGCGATCCGGGGGTCGGGGGCGCTGTGGGCGCAGTCCTGCAGCCACTTCTCCGCGGTGGCAAGCGCCTCGTGCATTCCGGACTCGAATTCAGGCTCTTCCAAGCCAAGTTGGCCGAGAATTCCGTTCGGTGGAACCGGCGCGGATATCGGAGCCTCGTACATTTGATTTACGCCCACGAGGAACCCCTCAGTCGCACCGGCTGAACCTATTTCATTTCACGAATATCGAGTGCCACTCTTCCCCCGGCCCAACTGCGGGACAACG
>DATMEI010000586.1:0-17934 GCA_035556995.1 Streptomyces sp. | reverse complement strand
GACGGCAGCCTGGACCGGCCGAAGCTCGGGTCCATCGTCTTCGCCGATGCGGAGAGACTGGCCGCGCTCAACGCCATCGTCCACCCACTCGTGGGTGAACGCTCCGCCGAACTGGAGCGTGAGGCGGGAGAGACGGAGCAGGCCGGCGGCCCGGGCGGCGCTGCGGTGATCGTGCATGACGTGCCACTCCTCACCGAGAACGGGCTCGCCCCGCTCTACGACCTGGTGACGGTCGTCGACGCCTCGCCCGAGACCCAGCTGGGACGGCTGGTCCGGTCCCGTGGCATGTCTCAGGAGGAGGCGGCCGCCCGGATGGCGGCGCAGGCGACACGCGCGGAGCGGCTCGCTGTGGCCGACATCGTGATCGACAACGACGGCTCGCTGGAGGAGCTCGAGTCGCGGGTGCGCGAGGTGTGGGAAGAGCTGCGCAGGCGCGCGTAGCGCCCGTGCCCTCGCCCCTGTACGTAGCCCGCTCCGGTGGGAGCAGAGTGCGTACGGTTGCGGCAGGGAATAGGTAGGAGGGACGGGGCGTTCCCGCGCCCGTGCACCGTAACTGTCACACCGGCATCGGTGAGGAGGCAGCCACCGTGTCCGAGGCCAACCCCGAGACCCTGGTCATCGAGTTCCGCGCCGCCGAGCAGCTGCTCGACGCACGCGACGCGCGAGGCGCGTTGAAGCTCCTTGACACCGTCGTGGCGGCGCACCCGGAGAACACCGCGGCGCGGCTGCTGCGCGCCCGCGCGTTCTTCCTGGGTGCCCAACTCCGCCCGGCGGAGATGGAGTTCCAGACCGTGCTGGAGCGTGAGCCCGACAACGCTTTCGCCCACTTCGCGCTCGGCCGCACGCTGCAGCGTGCCAACCGCGCGGACGAGGCGCGCCGCCACTTCCGGCTGGCCGCCGCCCTCGATCCGCGGCCCGATTTCGTCGAGGCCGCGGCCTTCGACCCCCCGCGCTCCTAGCGGTCGTAGCGCCCACAGGGGCGGCGCCTATTGGCGGCGCGGCCCGCCTCCTTGCCTGTCGGCCTGCCTGCGCCGGCGCTAGGCGGCTTCGGTCTCCGCCCACTCACGCAGGGCGGCGAAGTCTTTGGCGCGCAGCCCGCGCCTCGGGCTCACCCAGTGCAGCAGCGACGGTCCGTCGTGATGCGTGGCCACGTACTGTCTGTCGCTGTCGGTGATGCCGTCGTCGACCCACGCGAAGGGACGTCCCTGCGCCCACTCGACGATCCGAGGCAGCTTCCAGTGCGCTCCTCCGGGGCCCGGGGTGAACAGTTCGCTCCACTCGATCACGGGCAGCTCGGGCAGACCGATCACGGGACCGATGTGCTTGTTGGCGCCGTGCATCCAGGTCGTCGCCCACACCAACTCGTAAGGAAGAGCGGTCAATTGGGCTCCGTGTCCCGCCTTCAGCCATACGCGCAGCGGCGCCACCTGCTCCTCGGGTACGGGGGCATGCCGGGCGACCCAGTCGGCGGGCTTGAAACGGTGCGCGGTGTAGCCGCGCGGCCGTCGCCGCCACCGGGCGGCGAAGGGATTCAGCGGACCGTCGACATCGAGCAGGAGAACGGGCGGCGTTGACTGCATTGCACCAATGATGCCGCCCTGACGAGCTGCGGGTGCGGGTTCGTGCGGGCCTGACCGCGCCCCCCCGAGGATCAGGGGGCGGCGGGAGCTGGGTCGTGCGGCGGAGGCCCGGTGGGGGAGGGGGCGGAGTCGTGCGGCAGGGTGCTGTCCCACCGCCAGGACGAGCGGCGGGGGCGGCCGGGCAGCTCCGTCCGGCCTGTGGCCCACAGCAGAGCCGGCCACGGTTCGGCATCCATGGCGACGTCGCGGAACAGACGCTTCAGCACCCGGGCGCACAGGCCGGACGGCGGCACCCAGGGCAGGCCGAGACCCTCGGCGACATCGTGCATGTGGACCAGGGTCTCCACGACGCCCATGGCGGCGAAGCCTCGGGGTCGGAGACGCCGAAGGGGTGCCAGGCACGTGCCGACGGTGGCGTCGTATCCACCATGGCCGCCAGCAGTGCGCCGCCGACGTCCAGCACCTGCAGCAGCCCGGTGGGGTCGGACTCGGGGTCCGTGAAGATCGCGTTCTCGGGTCCGCCCGGCTGCCGCCGGGTGTAGGTGAAGGGAACGCCGGTCGTCAACGGGGGTTTCTCGGGGCCGAGTTGAGCCGCGTAGGTGAACAGGTCGTCGCTGAGGTGCTCGACCGTGTCCCAGCAGCTCCACTCCAACGAGCCGGCGGGGGCATCCCAGTTCGCGGCGATGCCCTCGCGCAAGGCGGCGACCGCCAGTCGGACGGCCTGCCGTACGTCTTCGGCGGTGACGGTGCCCTGATCTGCTCCGTTGGTTTCTGTCATTCCGTGAACGTACCGACGTGCCTTTACGGACGGCGTGGACGAAGAAGAGCGGGTGCGGCAGCGAACAGCAGAAGGAGCGTGGCCACGACCGCGGGCACGGACGTCTCCGTGTGCAGGGGCCATGCCCACCAATACGGGCGTCCCCCTGGTCCTGTCCCGAGGAACCCGCACAGTACAGGCAGCGCCGCCGCCACCGCAGGCCCGTAGCTGGGACCCCACAGCCGCTGGGCGATAAGCCCTGCCGGCAGAAATGCCGAGGGGTGGTGTCAGTGGTGCGCCCTAGACTCGGCTGCGTTCGGGTCGGGACCGTGCGTCGCAGGGGAGCGTACGGTCGGCACAGCATGAGGAGCAGGAGACGGTGGCGCGGATGAGGGTGCCCCCGGGGGATGAGCTCGCGCGGTGCGCGGGGGTCTTTCTGCCGGGGGAGCCCTCGCGGGAAGGCAAGGTCGCTTTCTGGCGTCCGGACGACGGGCCGCTCCCTGAGCCCGGTCCGGACTTCCCGGAGGCTGCTCCGCTGGAGCTGACCGTCGCCAGGCGGCACGGGAAAGGCGCCCGTGCTCGTGCTGTTCCGGCGCTGGTGCTGTCCGTCTCCGCCGCACTGCCCGTGCTGCTCCGCGCCCGGCACGCCCCCGGCGCCCACCCGGCCGCCGCCTGCTGGGGCGCCGCCGCCCTGCACGCCCTGCAGCTGCTCGCGCGGGGGCGCCTGCTGCCCGGCCTTGCCGGTGGCGACATCGACGCATGGCGGGCCGGTCCGCTGGACGCCCAGGACGCCGCGCATCTGCAGGCGATCGCCGCGGCCATGCCCGCCGAGGCCCACGCTTTGCCCGTCCCCGGCAGCAGACCGCTGCGGCTGCCCAGGCCCGAGACCCTGCTGCGTTCCTTCCTCGACGCGGTGGCCGACACCCTGCCCCGTACACCGGCCGCGCCGCACGCGGTGGGCGGGCCCTTCGCCTCGCGGGCACACCAGCGCCTGCCGGGCGCGCGCGACTGGGCCGCCGAGGTCGCGGCGGGCATGGACGTGGGGGTACGGATCTCCCTGCGGCTCGATCTGGCCGCCTACGACCTCTTCGATACGGGAGGGGGCGAGGCGGCCGGTGCCGAGGAGCCCGGAGGTGCCGGGGCGGACCGCAGGTCGGCCGCCGTCGTGCAGGTGCACAGCCTCGCCGATCCCACCCTCGTCGCCGACGCCGCCGAACTGTGGGGCGGCGCCGGCCACTTCGGGCCTCGCTCCCGCATCGACACTCTGCTCGCGCTGCGCCGGGCCGCCCGCGTGTGGCCCCCGCTCGGGCGGTTGCTGGAGCGTCCGGTGCCGGACGTGCTGCCGCTGTCGGAGGAAGAGGTCAGCGACCTGCTCGGGAGTGCCGCGACCAGGCTCGCCGCCGCGGGCGTCGCCGTGCACTGGCCGCGCGAGCTGGCCCGCGAGCTGACCGCCACCGCCGTGATCCGTCCGGCGCCGGGCTCGGCCTCGGACGGCTTCGGCTTCTTCGAGGCGGACGAACTGCTCCAGTTCCGCTGGCAGTTGGCCCTCGGTGACGAGCAGCTGACCGAGTCCGAGATGGACGCGCTCGCCGAGGCGCACCGTCCCGTCGTCCGGCTGCGCGGCCAGTGGGTGCTCGTCGATCCCGCCCTCATCCGCAAGGCGCGGAAACGTCAACTCGGCCTGCTGGACCCGCTGGACGCTCTCTCGGCGTCCCTGACCGGTACGGCGGAGGTGGACGGAGAGACCGTCGAAGCCGTCCCGGTCGGGGCCCTTGCGACGCTGCGGAACCGCCTCACCGCCCAACTGCCTCTTCCCGCCCAGCCGGACGGCCTGCACGCCACCCTGCGGGACTACCAACTGCGCGGTCTCGCCTGGCTGGACCTGATGACCTCACTCGGCCTGGGCGGATGCCTCGCCGACGACATGGGCCTCGGTAAGACGGTCACCCTGATCGCCCTCCATCTGCACCGTGCGCACGCGGCGCCGACCCTCGTCGTCTGCCCTGCCTCGCTGCTCGGCAACTGGCAGCACGAGATCGAACGCTTCGCACCGGACGTACCGGTGCGCCGCTTCCACGGCACCGACCGCAGCCTCGAAGGCGTGGCGGAAACGGGCGGCTTCGTCCTCACCACGTACGGCACGATGCGCTCCGCCGCTGCCGAACTGGCCGAAGTGCGCTGGGGGTTGGTCGTCGCGGACGAGGCGCAGCATGTGAAGAATCCGCGCTCGGCGACGGCCGCGGCTCTGCGCACCCTGAGGGCTCCCGCACGAGTCGCCCTCACCGGAACGCCCGTCGAGAACAACCTGTCCGAGCTGTGGGCCATTCTCGACTGGACCACGCCCGGGCTGCTCGGCCCGCTCACCACCTTCCGTTCCCGGCACGCCCGCGCCGTCGAAGGCGGCGAGGACCAGGAGGCGACGGAGCGGCTGGCCCGGCTGGTGCGGCCGTTCCTGCTGCGGCGCAGAAAGGCCGACCGGGGCATCGTTCCAGAGCTGCCGCCCAAGACCGAGACCGACCATCCCGTCGCGCTCGCCCGTGAACAGGCCGGGCTGTACGCGGCGGTCGTACGTGAGACGCTCGCGCAGATCGAGGCGGCGGAGGGCATCGCACGACGGGGTCTGGTGATGAAGCTGCTGACCGCGCTCAAACAGATCTGCAATCACCCGGCGCAGTATCTGAGGGAGGCCGCAGCCGGGCCCGGCCGGGCGGGGCAGGTGGTGCTCGCAAACCGTTCCGGCAAGCTGGAGTTGCTGGACGAACTGCTGGACACGATCCTCGCCGAGGGCAGCGCTGTACTGGTCTTCACGCAGTACGTGGCGATGGCGCGCATCGTCGAGAGGCATCTCGAAGAGCGCGGCATTCCCGTGCAGTTGCTCCACGGCGGCACACCCGTCGCGCGGCGTGAGGAGATGGTGCGCCGCTTCCAGGACGGCCGGGCCCCGGTGTTCCTCCTGTCGTTGAAGGCGGCGGGCACCGGCCTGAACCTGACCCGGGCGTCCCACGTCATCCACTACGACCGCTGGTGGAACCCCGCCGTGGAGGAGCAGGCCACCGACCGCGCCTACCGCATCGGGCAGACACAGCCCGTCCAGGTGCACCGCCTCATCACTGAGGGAACGGTCGAGGAGCGCATCGCCCTGCTGCTGGACTCCAAGCGCGAGCTGGCGGATGCGGTACTGGGCGGGGGTGAGGGCGCACTGTCCGAACTGAGCGACGCGGAACTGGCCGACCTCGTCAGGCTGAGGCGCACATCATGAGCCGCAACCCGAGCCCCGGCCCCGGCCACGGCCCTGGATCCAGCCCCGGCCCCGGCCCCGGCCGCAGTCAGGGTGTCGCACGCACTCGCAGCCTTCCGCCCTTGCCTGCGCGCCCCGGTGCCCGTGGGCCCTTCGCGGAATCCTGGTGGGGCAACGCGTGGGTGCGTGCCCTGGAGGAGTCGTCCCTGGAGACGGGACGCCTCTCACGCGGCCGTACGTACGCGCGAGGCGGATACGTCGGGACGATCACGGTCACCCCCGGCCGTATCGCGGCACCGGTGAGCGGCAGCCGCCCCCGCCCGTACCGCACGGTGATCCGGCTGCGGGTGCTCACCGGCCAGGAGTGGGATGCGTTCCTGGACGCCGTCACCGCTCAACCCGCCCACATCGCAGCCCTGTTGGACAAGGACATGCCGCACGCCCTCGTCGAGGCGGCAGTTACGGCGGGCGTACATCTGCTGCCCGGCCCTGGCGAACTGGACCCCGGCTGCTCCTGCCCGGACAACGGCAACCCCTGCAAACACGCGGCAGCACTCTGCTACCAGACGGCCCGCTTCCTGGACGCCGACCCGTTCGTGCTGCTGCTCATGCGCGGCCGTGACGAGGAGGAACTGCTCGACGAACTGGCCCGCCGCAACGCCGAGTCGAACTCCCGCGAGGCGCACGTGGAACGTACGGAACCCGCCCCGCAGACCGGCAGCGCCCCGGCCGCCCCGACCGCCCCGACCGGTGTTCTGGCACGCGAAGCGCTGGCCACATCCGTACGCCCACCGCTGCCCGAACCGCTGACTCCGCCCCCGGGGCCGGGCGAACCCCCTCTGCTCCCCGAACTCCCCGGCGCCCCGGACCCCGTTGCTCTCTCCTTCCTGGCCACCGACGCCGCGAACCGCGCCCACGCCGCCCTCACCGACCCCGACTCCCTGAGCCCGCTGCCGAGTTGGCACGACGCGATCCGTCTGGCGGCCACCCACCCCGAACTCACCGGCCGCGGCACCCTGTCGGCGCGCTTCGCACAGCTCGCCCGCGGCACGGGCCACACCGCGCTGGACCTGGCGCGGGCCGCCGCGGCCTGGCGTCAGGGCGCAGAGGGACTGGCCGTCCTCGACGCCTGCTGGGATCCGCCTGCAGGCAATTTCGACCGTGCACGCGGTGCGTTGGCCGCCGCGGGACTCCCTCGCATGCCGATCCACCGCAACCATCTCACCGATACGGGCCGCAGCCACCAGCTGCGCTACGGCAGGGACAACCGCTGGTACCCGTACCGCAACGAGGCGAGCACCGGGGAGGACTGGTGGCCGGGCGGCCCGGCGGACGAAGACCCCGTGGCGGCCCTGACGGGATTGCTGGAGGTGTGACGCCGGTACCGTCTCAGCGGCGGTTTCCTCTCAGAACGTCAACGGACTCCGGTCACCGGACACTGATCACCGGACACGCCCCAACTCCCATCCGCTTTTATCGCGTTCCCTTGACTGTCGTCAGGGACAGTGCACACTCGTGTTCACCACGCCGCCGGTAGCCGCATGCTCCAGAGAGGAGTGCTGCCGATGCAGCCGTCCCACTCCCCGCACGTCCACTCCGCCTCATCTCCCCAAGCGACGCCGACCAGATCAAGGTCACTGGTCGTCGCGCTGTGCTGCGCGACGATCATCATCGACGGCTACGACTTGATCGTGTACGGCACAGTCGTGCCCAGCCTCCTCGACGGCTCGGCCGAGTGGACCCTGTCCAAGGCCGAGACAGGCCGGATCGGCTCCTACGCGCTCGTCGGCATGCTGTTCGGCGCCATGATGACCGGCACGATCACCGACCTCATCGGGCGCCGGCGCATCATGCTCGGCTGCATCGCCTGGTTCACGGCAGCCATGGCGCTGGTGGCGGTGGCGCCGACGCCTGAACTGTTCGGCTTCGCACGGTTCATCGCCGGCCTCGGGCTCGGGGGCGTCGTGCCGACGGCCATCGCGCTGACGATCGAGTACGCCCACCCGAATCACCGCAGCAGGACCAATGCCCTCATGTTCTGCGGATACTCCGTCGGCGGCATCGCCGCCGCGCTCACCGCGATCGTCGTCATCCCGGGACTGGGCTGGCGTGCGGTGTTCTGGATCGGCGTCGTACTGGGGGTTCTCCTTCTCCCGTTCGCCTGGCGCATGCTGCCCGAGTCGGCGAGCTACCTGCTCGCCCGAGGACGCGATGACGAGGCCCGGCAGCTGGCCGGGCAGTTCGGCCTCACCCTGGAGGAGCCGGAGCCCGCATCGACGACGACGGACGCGTCCGGTCCGTCCGGCCGAAGGCTCCACGGACTGTCCACGCTGAAGGCGCTGTTCGTCCCACGCTTCCTGGCCGGCACGCTGTTGTTCTGGCTCGGCACCGGCGTGGGACTCCTGCTCGTGTACGGCCTCAACACGTGGCTGGCGCAGATCATGCGGGAGGCGGGCTATCCGCTGGGCTCGGCCCTCGCCTTCCTGCTGGTGCTCAACCTGGGCGCCATCATCGGCACGCCACTCCTGGGCGCGCTCGCCGACCGGGTCGGCTCCAAGCCGGTGACTGTCGGCATGTTCCTCGTCGCCGCCGTGTGCATCTTCCTGCTCAGCTTCGAACTGCCGAGCATGCTGCTGTTCGCCCTGGTCGGTGTCGCGGGTGCGTGCACGATCGGCACGACGATCCTGGTCAACGCCTACACGGCGAACTACTACCCGGCGCAGATGCGGGCCACCGGTCTCGGCTGGGCGCTGGGAGTCGGGCGGCTGGGCGCGATTCTGGGGCCGATCTACGGCGCGTTCATCCTCGCCTCCGGCTGGGGACTGGACGCCAACTTCTACGCGTTCGCCGCGCCGGCGCTGGTGGGCGCAGCAGCCATGGTGCTGGTGCCCGCGCTGCGGAAGTAGGCGGAGGCAGGTCCGCCGGGGCCATCGGCTCCGGGGGTGTGCCGTGCGTCGGCTCTCGTCGCCCTGCCGTGCGCCGGCTCCGTCAACTCCGATGAAGGGAACGCACCTCGTGAACGTCGCGGAGGCCGTCGGCCGCACACTCGCCCGTCTTGGCGTCGACCGGGCCTTCGGCGTCGTCGGCAGCGGGAACTTCCACGTGACCAATGCCTTGGTCGCGGCGGGAGTCGACTACGTCGCCGCGCGGCACGAAGGCGGCGGAGCGACGATGGCCGACGCCTACGCGAGAGTCTCCGGCAGGCCCGGAGTGCTCTCGGTGCATCAGGGCTGCGGCTTGACCAACGCCCTGACCGGCATCGCCGAAGCGGCCAAGAGCCGGACGCCGCTGATCGTCCTGGCCGCCGACACCGCGGCGTCGGCGAGACTGTCCAACTTCCGTGTGGACCAGGACGCGTTGGCTCGCGCGGTGGGTGCGCGGCCGGAGCGGGTCCACGGTCCGGACACCGTGGTCGCCGACACGGTACGCGCGTACCGGCTGGCCGTGTCCGAACGGCGAACGGTGGTGCTGAACCTGCCACTTGACGTGCAGGCGAAGCCGGCGCCCGTACCACTGCCGGAGCCGCAGCTGCCCCTGCTCCACCAGCCTGCCCCGGCGCCCGAAGCGGTGGCAGAACTCGCCGAACTGCTCGTGCAGGCGCATCGTCCGGTGTTCATCGCCGGCCGCGGTGCCCTCCCCCGGCCTTCGGCGCTCGGACCGCCGGCCGGCGAGGCCCTGCGCGAACTGGCCGCCGCCTGTGGGGCGTTGCTGGCGACCTCGGCTGTCGCACGAGGTCTGTTCAACGGTGACCCGTGGTCCCTCGACGTGTCCGGAGGATTCTCCTCGCCGCTGACTGCCGAGCTCATCTCCGGAGCCGATCTCATCGTCGGCTGGGGAACCGCGCTGAACATGTGGACCACGCGGCACGGGTCCCTGATCGCTGCGGACGCCGCGGTGGCGCAGGTGGATCTGGATGCCGGCGCGATCGGGGCACACCGCCCCGTGGACCTCGGCGTCATCGGCGACACGGCGTCGACGGCCAAGGCGGTGACCGCCCTGATTGCCGACCGCGGGCATACGGGCGGCGGTTACCGCTCCCCGGAGCTGGAGGCGCGGATCGGGGCCGAGGTGAGCTGGAACTCGGTGCCCTACAGCGACAGTTCCACCGGCCACAGCATCGACCCGCGCACCCTTTCCATCGAACTCGACCGGCTGCTGCCGCGTGAGCGCGTACTCGCCGTCGACTCGGGCAACTACATGGGGTATCCGAGCATGTTCCTCTCGGTACCCGACGAGCAGGGCTTCTGCTTCACGCAGGCGTTCCAGTCGATCGGGCTCGGCCTGGCCACCGCGATCGGAGCCTCGCTGGCCAGACCGGACCGTCTGCCGGTGGCGGCACTCGGCGACGGCGGAGCGCTGATGAGCGTCTCCGAACTCGAGACCGTCGTACGCCTCGGCCTCCCCATGGTGGTCGTCGTCTACAACGACCATGCCTACGGCGCCGAGGTGCACCACTTCGACGACGACGGCGTCGACCTGAGCACGGTGACCTTCCCCGACACCGACCTCGCGGCTATGGCGCGTGGGTTGGGCTACACCGCGATCACTGTGCGCGGCAGGGACGACCTCAAGCCGGCCGTCGACTGGGTGAAGGGTGCGCGTGACACCCCGCTGCTGATCGACGCGAAGATCACTTCGACGGAGGGCTCCTGGTGGCTCGCGGAGGCATTCCGCCGTCACTGACTCAGCTACACCGCTCTCACCACTCACACCGTCGGCACCGCTGACCCGGGCCCGGACCCGGCTGAGACGTCACGGTGCTCCGGGGCTTGACCGGTCCCGGCCCCGCCCCGGAGCACTCGCACGTGAACTCTCAGCTCCTGAAGCCCAGCAGCTCGTGCAGCTCTGCCCCGCGTTCGGCGGTGGCGGCCGGCCCGTACGGGGTCGGCACGGCTGACTTGGCCTCCTCCGGGCTCAGCGGCTCCGGGTCGGGCAGAGCGTCGCAGACGGCGTCCGCGTCGCCGCTGCCCTTGCCGCGCGGGACCTTGCCGGTGGCCAGGTAGTCGGCCAGATGGCTGTCCAGGCACTTGCTGCCGCTCAGCGTGATGCCGTGATTCCCTCCGCCTTCCTCCACGACCAGGCTGGAACCGCGCAGCTTGCGGTGCATGTTGACGCCGCCCTCGTACGGAGTGGCCGCGTCCTCGGTGGCCTGGAAGAGCAGCACCGGCGGGAGCTTCTTGTTCGAAACGTCCGGCGCCTTGAGGGACTTCACCGGCCAGAACGCACAAGGCGCGTTGTACCAGGCGTTGTTCCAGGTCATGAAGGGTGCTTTTGTGTGCACCTTCGCCATGTCACGGTGCCAAGTGCCCCAGTCGCGCGGCCAGGAGGCGTCGCGGCACTGCACCGAGGTGTAGACGGAGTAGCCGTTGTCGCCCTCGGCGTCGACCGCGGCGAAGGCGTCGTAGGCATCGGCGAGCGGTTGGGGATCGTCGTCGTTGACGTACGCGGCGAACGCCGAGGCGAGGTCCGGCCAGTAGCCGTTGAAGTAGCCGCCGGGCAGGAAGGTGTCCTCCAGCTCGCCGGGCCCGACCTTCCCGCCGGCCGGGTCCTCGCGGACCGCGTCGCGCATCTCGTACCAGGCCTTCTCCACGGCGCCCGGGTCCGTACCGAGACCGTAGTCGGCGTCGTGCTTCGCGACCCAGGCGGCGAAGGCCTTGTGCCGGGCGTCGAAGGCGTAGTCCTGGGAGATGTTGTCCTCGTACCACACGCCGTCGGGGTCGACGATGCTGTCCAGCACCGCTCGCCGTACCCGCTCGGGGTGCAACTTCGCGTATACGGCGCCCAGATAGGTGCCGTAGGAGTATCCGAAGTAGTTGATCTTCTTGCTGCCGAGCGCCCGGCGGATGAGCTCCATGTCCTCCACGGCGCTCACCGTGTTGATGTGGCGCAGGAGTTGGCCGTGCTTCTTCCCGCACGCGTCGGCGAAGCCCTTGGCACGCTTGATGTTGGCCCGCTCGTCCTTGGCGCTGCGCGGCACGGAGTCGGGGCGGCCGGGGTCGAAGTAGCCCGGCTTGCAGTCGAGTGCGGGTTCGCTCTTGCCCACGCCGCGAGGATCGAAGCCGATGACGTCGTACTGTGCCGCCACCTTCTTCGGCAGCGACCCGGCGACGAATCCGGCGAGGCTCAGCCCACTGCCGCCGGGGCCACCGGGGTTGACCAGCAGCGGGCCCTGCGACTTGTCGGCGGTGTGCTCGATGCGCGACAGGGCGATGGCGATCTTCTTGCCGCTCGGGCGCGAATGGTCGAGCGGGACGCGGACCTCGGCGCACTGCAGTTCCGGATAGTTCTCGGTTCCGCAGTCGGTCCACTTGAGGTTGGTGCCGGGTCTTTGGGCGGTCGTGCCGGCCCCGGCGTTGGCCGCCAAGGGTACGGCGGTGAGCACCCCCGCCAGCACCACCACAGCGGCGCTGTACGTGGCTATGACGCGTCTGTTCATCCGAGCTCCCATGTGGAGAGTCAAGGCCGCACCAGTCGCGGCCATACGGCATCGTGCAGCACGCAGGCCTCAATGGGGATGCTTCCGCGCAAATTGAGCCGTCCGGAATCAGGCGGGCGTATCACCCGCATGCGGCCGGGACGTCACTTCGGGGGACATCAACACCCCGATTTCGTACGGAAGTCGGGCGCTGACCCGGAAGTCGGTGCAGCGAGCGGGAGCGAGGCTCACCCTTGCCCGCCGCGTACCCGTACCGCCTCGCGCGCAGCCGCCACCGTCGCCTCCAGCCTGCCGCTGTGCGCGCCACGCCAGTAGGGGCGGCCGCAGTCGCGGCAGCGCATGAACGTGTCGTACGTGCGCCGCGTGCCCGGGCGCAGGAGCGAGGTGATCTCCGACTTGGCGACCGGTGCTAGCGTCCCGTTGCACGCCATGCAGCGCGTCCAGGGGTCCAGCGCCGGGGCGAACCGGTCCAGGACGTCGAGGAGTTGGGCGTCCGGACGCGCACCCCGTACGTACGCACCCAGCCACAGCGCCCTGCGCAGCAGCAGCCCGCGGTCCTGTGTGAGCAGCACCCGGTGCTCGGCGTTGGCCTGCGTCAGCAGCGCGTCGTCGGACATGTCGTTGCCGTAGGCGGCGTCGAGCCCGAGCAGGCGGAGCTGCCGGGCCACTGCGCCCAGATGGACGTCGAGCACGAAGCGCGGCGGCGACTGCGAGGGGAAGGGGACGGGCTGGGGGCGCGGGGCGGGGGCCACGCTTGCGGCCTCCTCGCCGCGCGGACGGTACGAGGGGTCGACGCGGCGCCCGTGGACGGCCAGCTCACCCGTCTCCGTCAGCGGTACGCCGAGGGACTGGATGACGTGGCCGAGGGTCGAGGTCCCGTCGTGAGGCACCCGGATGTCCTCGGAGCGGCGGTGCCGGGCGGCGAGGAGGAAACGCAGCTCCTCGGCGAACCGGACGCGGAGTTGGAACTGCGGTGGTGTGCGGGTCACGGCCTGCGGGTCACGGATTCGCGTGCGGCGGCGGGGTGTTGGGAGAAGCGGGTTCGGCAGGGCCGGAGCCGGGCGGCGGAGTGGGACGTACGTCGAAGGCGGTGAGGCCCTGCGGCTCCTCCGCGAACGCCTGGACCTGGCCCACCCGGGCTGACGGCGGGCCCTCTCGCGCCCACTCGACGAGTTTCTCCACGGCGCCCGATTCGCCTTCGAAGACGGCTTCGACCGTGCCGTCAGGGAGATTGCGCACCCAGCCGTTCACCCCCTGGGATCTGGCTTCGGTCCGGCAGGTGTCGCGGAAGAACACGCCCTGCACCGCGCCTGAGACGATCACGCGCTTGCGGGTCATCGGGGGAGCACCTCCGGTGGTGCCTGTCGACGCCGGTGGATCACTCACCCAGGATAAGGACATTACGGGCAAGTGATCCACCGGAGGCGCCCCGCCAGGCGCGCTAGATGTCGCAGCCGACGCCGTCCCCGTCCCGGTCCAGGTGCCGCCCGTAGCCGGCCTCCCCTCTGTGCACGGGCGCGGCACCGGCGGCGCGCGCCTCGGAGCAGTTGCCGTAGTGCACCGAGTTCGAATCCCCGGCGCCGGAGTCCGCGGCAGGAGCCTTGGCCGTGACGGTGGCGGTGGCGGTGGTCCTGATCTTCACCTTCTTGGTCTCGGTGACGGTGGGCGCCGGTTCGGCCTCGGCGGTGGCCGTCTCGGTGACGGTCGAGGTGACGGTGGGACGGGGCGCCGCACCTGTTCTCTCGGGTTCCGGCGAGCCGGACGCTCCCGCGCCGCCCATGGCGGCACCGATCAGCCAGCTGAGTGCCAGGGCCGGTATCAGGATGCGCTTGCGGGCCCAGCCCGGCCGGGCACGTGGCACGGGCGGAGGTGGGAACGATGGCGGCTGCTGGTTCGGGTACATGAGGCCCCCCTCGGGCAGTGGGGTGGCAAGTGTGCGCTGTTATGGGGGAGTTGTGTAGAAGTAGAGCGGAAAATGCAGTGATGTCGATGGAATTGAGATCTGTTCTGTCTGCCCCAGTACGTCAGGCTCCACGGGCGTGCGGCATCCCGCATGCGTGCCCCGGCACGCGCGACCATGGGCATGTGCAACTCGAACCGATCACCTGGGAACGTCTGACGGAGAGCCTGGCCGACCGCATTGCGGCGCCCCCGCCGGAGGAGCGCAGCCCAAGCCCGACCCCGACCCCGGGCCCGTGGCGTCGCGTCGCGGTCGACGGGGCGCCGCCCGTACGAACCGGCGCATTCGCGGACCGTCTGGCCGGGGCGCTGCGTGTACGCGGCCTGCCTACCCAAGTCATCGCCGCCGACGACTTTCTGCGTGCCGCGTCGCTGCGTTTCGAGTTCGGCAAACAGGACCCCGACGCGTACTACGACGTCTGGTACGACACGGGTGCCCTGTGGCGCGAGGTCTTCGATCCGCTCGAGCCGGACGGCGACGGACGCGTACTGCCCGACCTGCGCGCTGCCTCCGCCGACCGGCCCACCCGCAGTCCGCGCGTACAACTCCCGGCCGGGGGCGTGATGTTGCTGCACGGGCCGTTCCTGCTCGGACGGTGGTTCCCCTTCGACCTGTCGGTGCATCTGGGGCTCTCCGCAGGGGCGTTGGAGCGGCAGACGGAGGAGGGCGAACGCTGGAAGCTGCCTGCGTTCGCCCGCTACGACGAGGAAGTCGGCCCGGCGCGGACAGCTGATGTCTTCGTACGAGCGGAGGACCCCCGCCGGCCCGCGTGGACCGGTTCAGCGGCACAGGCACAGTGAACTGGTCGTAGATACGCGGGCGTTCAGACCTTCCGCGCACGCGTCTGCCCGTTCGTGCTGGTGCCGCCGCCTTCTTCAGGCGCCGCCGTCGCCGCCGCCGGGTGCGGCCTCCGCCCCAGCCCCCGTCCTCACGACAGCTGCGAAGCGGCGCGCCAGTTCGTACCACGCCGCGGTCGAGGCGGGTTCGTCACGTTCCGCCGAGCGGATCAACTCGTCCTGGTCGAAGCCCTGTCGGGCAAGTTCTTCCGCGTCCCAGCCCCGGATGTCGTCCGCGGTCGCCTCGGGATGGAACTGGACGCCCCATGCCTGCTCCCCGACGCGGAACGCCTGTACGGGGCAGCGCTCGCTCTGTGCGAGCCAGAGCGCGCCCGGAGGAAGTCCCGTGATCGCATCGACGCGGTGCTCCATCGCGTTCAGTCGGGCGGGCAGCCCGCGGAAGAGCGGGTCGCCGGCCGCCTCCGCACGCAGGGACAGGGGCGTGCTGCCCGCCTCCGGCTCGCCGTGCTCTGCCCGTACTGTGCCGCCGGCGACGTGCGCGAGCAGCTGTGCGCCCAGACAGACGCCGAGGACCGGTACGCCCCTCTTCAGCGCCTCGCCCACCAGGGTGCGGGCCGCGGCGAGCCAGGGCGCACGGTCGTCGGCGTCGGGCATGTAGCCGCCGCCGAGCACGACGATCCCCTGGTGGTGCGCGAGGTTCTCCGGCAGCGGCTTTCCGTCGTAGGCGTGAACGACGTCGAGCACGAGTCCGTGCTCGCCCAGCCACGTACCAAGACGCCGCGGCCCTCCGCTCGGAGTGTTCTGCACCACAAGCACACGCGCCATTCCGCCCCACCCCGCACTCCGGCCGCACTCCGTCGTCGCTCGCCCACCAGGATCTCATCGCGTACTTCACGCCTGCACCGGCCCGTGCCCGGTACCGTCCGCCGGCCTGGCGATAGGTTCCCCGGCATGAGTGATTCGAGAGAAGAGCCCGACGTCGAGCTGCCGGGCAGCAGCGGTTATGCGGCGACCGTGGAGGTGCAGCCGGAACGGGTGGGCCGGGTGCGTACCGCCTACGCGCCGGACCCGGACGGCGACCCCGACCCGGGCGAGATCGTATGGACGTGGGTGCCCTACGAGGAGAGCGACGGGCGGGGCAAGGACCGGCCTGTGCTGATAGTGGCCCGGGAGGACCAAGGCACGCTTCTCGGCGTGCAGTTGACGTCCCGGGAGCGGGCCGGGCAACCGGAGTGGCTGCCGCTCGGCGCCGGTCCCTGGGACCGTAGCGGCCGGGACTCGTGGGTCGGTACGGGCCGGGTGCTGCGCGTGCATCCGGAAGGGATGCGACGCGAGGCGTGCGCGCTCGACCGGGCGAGGTTCAACCGGGTCGTGCACCGGCTGCAGCAGGTCTACGGGTGGCGGTGAAGCGGCGTCGTAGCTGAGTGAGACATCCGCGCTGCCGGGGCGCGTCGGGGGACTGCCGACGCGCCCGGCGCCGTCCCTACCGGGTTGTCAGAAACAGGCGCGCACAAGCGTGCGGCTCTCTAACATGGGCCCTCCGTATGTGTGTTCGTCAAGTGACGAACCTGTGATCATGCACGCTTCCTGGGTGGGGATGACGATGCTCAGTGCCGTGGCTGTGCCGGCCAATGGATTCACCTACGGGCTGGTCACGCCCGCATCGGCGTACGCCGTGGCCACCCTGGGCAGTGCTGTCGGGATCAGGTGCGCCATGCGGGCACCGACAGCCGAACGCCGTGAAAGGGCGGGGTGGCTGCTTCTCGGCGCCGTCGCGATCGGCATCGGCATCTTCACGATGCACTTCATCGCGATGATCGGCTTCAGCGTGGGTGCGGCCACTATCGAGTACGACATGCTGACGACGTACGCGTGTCTCGCCGCCGCCGTGCTCGTGTCCGCAGCCGCCCTCTTCATCGTGGGGCGTAAGCGTCCCAACTGGTTCGCGGTCCTGTGCGGCGGGATCATCCTGGGTCTGGGCGTCGCCTCCACCCACTACCTGGGCATGACGGGCATGCGCGTCGCGGGCGTCATGCGCTACGACACCCGGGTCGTGGCGATCTCCGTGGGCCTCGCCGTCGTCGTGACGACGGGCGCGATGTGGTGCGCGTCGAAGGCGAAGCACCTCGGTGCGTCGGTGGGCGCGGCTCTGATCATGGGGCTGGCCTTCACCGGTATGCACTACATCGGCATGGGGGCGATGACGGTACGCCTGTACAGCGACGCCGGGGAAGCCGGAGGCCCCTCTGCGCTGGGCATTCTGACGCCCGTACTCATCGGGCCGATGCTTCTGCTGCTGCTCATCACGCTGTTCGTCAGCCTCGACCCGATGATGGAGCGGGACGGAAGGCGTCAGTGGGGAACACGTCCTGGTGAGGCAACCGGCGAGAAGCTGGAGTGGACGCCGTTCGAACGCGGGTGACAGCCGGGTCTGCGACAGGCGGGCCGGTGTCCGCGCGGCCGCGGGCGGCGTGACGAGCACGAGCCGTCCAGGGCGGAAGGTTGGAGTGACACGGCAATGGCCACGAGCAACGAAGAGCAGCTGGAGGCGATGCCGGAGGACTGGCAGCGCGCCCTGGCGGTCGTCGCACACCCCGATGACATGGAGTACGGGGCGGCGGCAGCCGTCGCCGAGTGGGTGGCCGCCGGCAAACAGGTCAGCTATCTCCTGATCACTCGGGGCGAGGCCGGTATCGACAACCTGGAGCCCGTCGAGTGCGCCCGGGTACGGGAGAAGGAACAGCGCGCGAGCGCCCGTACGGTGGGCGTCACAGCACTGCAATTCCTCGACCACCGGGACGGCGTGATCGAGGAAGGGGTACCGCTTCGCCGGGACATCGCCGCCGCTGTACGGAAGGCCCGCCCGGAACTCGTGGTCACTCTCAACCACCGGGAGAGCTGGGGCGGTCGCGCATGGAACACACCGGATCACCGGGTCGTCGGCAGGGCCGTGCTCGACGCCGTCGGCGACGCGGGAAACCGCTGGATCTTTCCCGAGCAGCTCGACGCCGGTGACGCCGAGCCGTGGGGCGGTGTGCGATGGGTCGCCGTCGCCGGATCGCCGGAACCGACGCACGCCGTGCCGGTCGGGGAGGAGGCCGTACGGAAGGCGGCTGCCTCGCTGGCCGAGCACCGCGCGTACATCACCGCACTGAGCGACGAACCG
>DATMEI010000585.1:0-5417 GCA_035556995.1 Streptomyces sp. | reverse complement strand
AGCGGCCGCCCGTCACGGTCGACGGGGAGGGTGACGCCCACCAGGCCCGAGATGGACACGGCGGCCACGTCGGATGCCGGACCCGGATACTGCTCGACGCATCGGGCTATGCAGTACGTGACCGCGCGCCAGTAGTCGTCGGGCTCCTGCTCCGCCCAGCCGGGGTGGGGATGGTGCAGAGGGTGCTCCGCCGCGGCGGAGGCCACGACCGACCCGGCCGAGGTGTCGAGGATGCACGCCTTGACGTTGGTGGTGCCGATGTCGATGCCGAGCGAAAGGTGTCCGGACAACGGATGCTCCCTTGCATCACGGTGTTCAAGGAGACGGCCGAGCGGGCTGCGGCCGGCTGGGACTCAGCCGGCCGCAGCCGCTGATGTGCTGGTCGGTACGGTCGATCCCGATCCGTTGCCGAGGTTGCCGACGATGTCGCGGTGCGCCCGCACGTACCCCTTGCTCACCACGTACTCCCGCTCCTCCGGGTCGCCGGGCAGCGAACGGTGCAGCTGCGGGAGGCTGTGGAAGGGGACGGACGGAGCCATGTGGTGCTCGGCGTGGAACGGCATGTTCCAGTACAGGAACCGCACGAGCGGATTGGTGAGCGTGGTCCGCGTGTTGGTCAGCGGGTCCGCTCCCTCCTCCATGCCGGTGTGCTCTGCCATCCGTACGAGGCGCAGGGCGGGCTCGGCGACGACGCGGGGGAGGAGCCAGAAGGCGAGCAGCCCCGCCCATGTGCCGGTGACAGCGGCGACGGCGCCCACGACCGCGTATAGGCCGACCATCAGCCGGGCCTCCCAGATCACGCGTGAACGCTCGGATTCCGGGAGGAAGAACCTCTCCCGCTCGTTGAAGCGTCCTGTGAATCCTCTGTAAAGAGTGCCCACCACTTTGGGCCAGAATTCCATGCCGAAAACCTCTCCCAGGTAACCGGAAACGCCCTCCGGCATGGGCACCTGGTCGGGGTCGCGTTCCGGGTCCTGTGTGTAGGAGTGGTGAGCGGCGTGGCGGTAACGGAAATACAGAGCGGGACGCATCATCAGTACGCCGCAGAATGTGGCGACGGTGCTGTTCATCCAGCGCGTCCGGAACGCCGTGCCGTGCGTGCACTCGTGCATCGGCGCGAACAGGAACACCACCACGATCCCCTGGGCGAACATGGCGGGTGCCATCCACCACGTCGCCCAGCCCCACCCGATCAGGATCGTGGTGGCGGTACCGATGCCCAAGTGCCCGGCCATGTAGCGCAGGGCTGGGCCGTTACGCCTGCGTTGCAGCCCCTTGAGTTCCTTGCGCGGCAGCGGTGGTTTGGGAGGTTTCGCCCACGGGTCAACTTCGTCTGGTGTCAGCATCGGTGTCATCGAGTGACTCTCCTCTCGACCTCCACTCTGCGCCGAACTCTTCGCCATACCTTGATTGATGACGGTTCCGGTGTCGAATAGAAAAAGCAAAGAAGCCCCATAGATTCTCTCTATGCCGAATCCCGGACCGCTTCCTGGCTTGCGCGCCCGCAATAGCGCCAGGAACTCTGCCGGCCTTCGACGGGAATCATCGAGGAGGCGATTTCCGGTGATGGGGAAAGGCGAGAAACGGCGGGAGCCCGGGCTGCCGCGGCTCCGTACGAGGCAAGCGCGCGGGGTGCGAGAATGGCCCCATGCCCGCACGATCCTCCGCGACCTCACTCGACCCCGCGATCGCCGAGCGCCTCAAGCGCAATGCGGACGGCCTGTTCCCCGCCGTCGCCCAGCAGTACGACACCGGCGAGGTGCTGATGCTCGGCTGGATGGACGACGAGGCGCTGCACCGCACGCTGACCACCGGCCGCGCCACCTACTTCAGCCGCAGCCGCCAGGAGTACTGGGCCAAGGGCGACACCTCGGGCCACGTCCAGCACGTACAGTCCGTGGCTCTGGACTGCGACGGCGACACCGTGCTGGTCAAGGTCGACCAGGTGGGGGGCGCCTGCCACACCGGCGACCGCACCTGCTTCGACGCCGATGAACTGCTTCCCTCCGCGCCTTCGGCGGGGGAGGAACCCCGGACGGGCCGCACACCGATGACCGGTGACGCCCAGTAAGGTCACCGGTCATGACGACTCCGGACCTCGACACCTTCCGCACCCTCGCCAAGGACCGCCGCGTCATTCCCGTGACGCGGCGCCTGCTCGTCGACGGCGACACCCCCATCGCCCTGTACCGCAAGCTCGCCGCCGAGCGGCCCGGCACCTTCCTGCTGGAGAGCGCGGAGAACGGGCGTACTTGGTCGCGCTACTCCTTCATCGGTGTGGGCAGCGCCGCGACGCTGACCGTGCGTGACGGGTCGGCGCAGTGGCTGGGCACCCCGCCCGTCGGGGTCCCCCTCGAAGGCGATCCGCTGCGGGTGCTGCGGGAGACGACCGAGGCCCTGCACACGCCGCGCGACCTGCACGAGGATTCGGACCTGCCGCCCTTCACCGGGGGCATGGTCGGCTACCTCGGGTACGACATCGTGCGCCGGCTGGAGAAGGTCGGCGACAGCGACACCACAGCCGACGACCTGGCCTTGCCCGAGCTGACCATGCTGCTCGCGTCCGACCTGGCCGTGCTCGACCACCGCAACGGCACGGTGATGCTGATCGCCAACGCCATCAACCACAACGACCTCGACACCGGTGTCGACGAGGCGTACGCGGACGCGGTGGTCCGGCTCGACGCCATGGCAGAGGACCTCGCCCGCCCGGCGCCGGCGACCCCCACGGTGCTCCCGCCTTCCGAACTCCCGGAGTTCACCGCACGCTCGGGCGGCGCCACGTACCAGGCGTGGGTCGAAGACATCAAGGAACGCATCCGCGCCGGCGAAGCCTTCCAGGTGGTGCCCTCGCAGCGGTTCGAGACGCCCTGCGCGGCCACTGCTCTCGACGTCTACCGGGTGCTGCGGGCGACCAACCCCAGCCCGTACATGTATCTCTTCCGCTTCGCGGACGGGGCCGGCACGAGCGGCGGCTTCGACGTCGTCGGATCGAGCCCCGAGGCGCTGGTCAAGGTCGAGGACGGGCACGCGATGCTGCACCCCATCGCCGGCACTCGTCCGCGCGGCCAGACCCCGCAGCAGGACACGGCGCTGGCCGAGGAACTGCTGGCCGATCCGAAGGAGCGCGCCGAGCATCTGATGCTGGTCGACCTCGGCCGCAACGACCTGGGCAGGGTCTGCGAGCCGGGCAGCGTCGAGGTCGTCGACTTCATGTCCGTCGAGCGCTACAGCCACGTCATGCACATCGTCTCGACGGTGACGGGACAGCTCGCCGGTGAGCGCACCGCATTCGACGCGCTGACCGCCTGCTTCCCGGCCGGGACGCTCTCCGGTGCGCCCAAGCCGCGTGCCCTGCAGATCATCGAGGAGCTGGAGCCGACCCGGCGCGGTGTCTACGGCGGCTGCGTCGGCTACCTCGACTTCGCCGGGGACGCGGACATGGCCATCGCGATCCGCACGGCGCTGCTGCGTGGAGGCACGGCCTACGTACAGGCCGGTGCCGGTGTCGTGGCCGATTCCGATCCCGCCGCCGAGGACGCGGAGTGCCGTAGCAAGGCGGCAGCCGTACTCAGGGCGGTCCATACGGCCGGAAGGCTCGGCGGTAGCGTGGACGGGTGACTTCCGTACCACCGGCACACTCATCGGACACCGCACAGGACCTCGACAAGAACCTCGACGAGGACCTCGACAGGGACCTCGACACCACCCGGGACTCCCCGAACGCCCAGGGTGCGCAAGGCAGTCAGGGCAGCACCGCGCCGTCTGCGCGCTCGCGCGCGGCCGGTCGCGCGCTCGCCCTCGCGCTGCTGTTCGGCGCGGCCGGAGCCGCGATCGCTCTTGTCGCCGGCGGGCAGGTGTGGAGCCAGTCCACGGCGTCGTTCGCGCAGGGCGAGGTGCCCGTGACGGCGAAGGGCAGCGACGTCACCGGACTGCCCAGCGCGCTGGCACTGGTCGGACTGGCCGCCCTCGTCGCCGTCTTCGCAGTGAAGCGCAAGAGCCGCGTCGTGGTCGCCGGACTGCTCACGATGTGCGGCGCGGGCACGCTCGTCTCCCCGCTGCTCAGCGCCGACGACCGCGCCCCGCTCGCCGAGAAGGCCGCCAAGGCCAGCGGTCTCGCGCAGAGCGGCATCGAGGCGGTGCACGTCAGCGCATGGCCGTACTTCTCCGCGGTGGGTGGCGCGCTGCTGCTGCTCGCGGGTGTGCTGGCGGTGCGGTACGGCCCGTCGTGGCCCTCGATGTCGGGGAGCGCGCGGTACGAACGGACTTCCCGCAGGCCGCGCAGTGCTCCGGCGCCGGTGGACCCGGACCGTCCCGAGGACCTGTGGAAGGCGCTCGACCGCGGCGAGGACCCCACGCGCGGCACGGCCTGACCTTCCGGCACGCCTCCGGCCGCCACATCCCCCCGTCCGGCCCGTCCCGGGGCGGCACCCCGAGCGCACCCCTGGCGCGGCTGCCTCGCGGGGCAGGGGGAGAATGGACTGCAAGCGGACCCTGTGTCCTGCTGGTCGACAGTCGGTTGAACTACGAGGAGCACACATGGCGGGCAACAGCCACGGTCACACTCTGGCGGCGTGGACGGGCGTAACGATCGTCTTCATCGGCTTCTGCGTCTCCGGAGTCTTCACGGTGCTGGCCCAGCCGGTCGGCTTCGTCGCGGGCCTCGTCGTGATCGCTGCCGGTGGCGTCGTCGGGCTGCTGATGCGGGCCGCGGGCCTCGGCCAGTCGAAGCCCGGCGCCAAGTCGGGCGGCCGGAAGGCACAGCCGCAGGGGCAGGCGTCCTGACCGGGCGGGAGCCCGTACCCGCGTGGCGCCGGGCGGCTGTCCCGGCGTCCCGCCTCGCCGCGCCGGCCGGCACTCTCGTGGCCGTCGGCGCGGCTTTCGCGTACGTCGGAGCCGTCGATCCCAACGAGCCCGGTCACTACCCGGTCTGCCCGCTGCTGCAGCTCACCGGCCTCTACTGCCCCGGCTGCGGCGGCCTGCGCAGCGCGCACGCCTTCGCGCACGGCGATGTGACGGCGGCGCTGGGCGCGAATGCGCTGGCAGTGGCCGGATTCGCCCTCTTCGCCGTCTTCATGGTCTTCTGGATCGTGCGGGTGCTGCGTTCCGGGCCGGTGACGGTGCCGCTGCGCAGTCCGCACTGGTGGGCGCTGGGCGTCCTGGCGCTGGCTTTCACAGTCGTACGGAACCTGCCGTCGGGCGCTGCGCTGGCGCCGTGAAGGCACGTACGCACAGTCGGGCACTTTGTCCGAAATGTGGAATTCAAGCCAACCGGATGCGAGACCTCCGGCTCCCGCCGGATAGCATCACACTGCCCGATCTGACCACCCCCCGCGCCCTGCGCGGAGGCCGGACCCAGCCGAGAAGGAGGCCGCTCGCGTGAGTGTGCTCGACGAGATCATCGAAGGCGTGCGTGA
>DATMEI010000584.1:0-10289 GCA_035556995.1 Streptomyces sp. | reverse complement strand
GAACTGCTCGATCCTGCCCTGTCCGTAGACGGCGATCCGGTCGCCGAGCCGGACGGCCTCCTCGATGTCGTGGGTGACGAAGAGCACCGTCTTGTGCAGCGTGGACTGCAGCTTCAGGAACTCGTTCTGCAGGTGTTCGCGTACGACCGGGTCGACCGCGCCGAAGGGTTCGTCCATCAGCAGCACGGGCGGGTCGGCCGCCAGCGCACGTGCGACGCCGACGCGCTGCCGCTGGCCGCCGCTGAGCTGGTCCGGGTAGCGGTCGCCGTAGCGGGCGGGGTCGAGGCCGACGAGGTTCAGCAGTTCGGCTGCGCGTTCACGGCGCTCGGTCTTGGACCAGCCCAGCAGGTAGGGGACGGTCGCGGTGTTGTCCAGCACCGTCTTGTGGGGGAAGAGGCCGACCTGCTGGATGACGTAGCCGATACGGCGGCGCAGTTCGACCGGGTCGACGGCGGAGATGTCCTCGCCGTCGAGCAGGATCCGTCCGGACGTCGGCTCGATGAGCCGGTTGACCATCTTCATGGTCGTCGTCTTGCCGCAGCCGGACGGACCGACGAGTGTGACCAGCTCGCCCTCCTCGACCTCGAGTGACAGGTCGTGCACGGCTGTGGTGCCGTCCGGGTAACGCTTTATGACGTTCTCGAAGCGGATCATGGTCTCAATCTCGTCGCTCGGCTCGGCTCGGTTCTGCCCGTCGGGATCGGAGGCCGGCCCCCTGTGTGAATTCTCCCCGTGCCCGTATGAAGGGTGTGTTGCAGGAGTGTGGCAGTTCGGGCCGCTTGTCGGTAGCGGACTGTAAGGTCTCCCGGCATGCTTACGGGCGCACAGGACGCGCCCGTAAGCCACCGGCGCGGGATGGGGCCTCCCCAGGCCCGGAGGGCCTTGGGGAAGAGTGGAACGGGTGAGCGGGGTGAGCGGGGTGAGCGTTTCGAGCGGGGCCGATGGCGCCGTCGTCCTGGCCGGAGCGGCCGGGAAGGCCGGAGGCGACTGCCTCTCCGCGAACGACTGGATCTGCGCCGAGTACGTGCGTTCGCGCAGCCAGGAACTGACGGACGCCACCGTCGAGCATGTGGGGATCACCGTCGTCTCGGTGCTGCTCGCGCTGCTCATCGCCTTCCCGCTCGCGCTGGCCGCCCGCCGCTGGCAGCGCGCGTACGGTCCGGTGCTCGGTCTGACCACGGTGCTCTACACGGTTCCCTCGCTGGCGATGTACGCGCTGCTGCTTCCGCTCTTCGGGGTGGGCGCGGCGGTTGTGGTGACCGGCCTGGTGCTCTATTCGCTCACCGTGCTCGTACGGAACATCCTGGCGGGCCTGGAATCGGTCCCGGAGGAGGCACGTGAAGCCGCGCGGGGCATGGGATACGGGCCGTTCAAGCTGCTCTCCGGGGTGGAACTCCCCCTGGCACTGCCCGCGTTGATGGCCGGGGTGCGCATCGCGACCGTCTCGGCGGTGGCGCTCACGACGGTCGGTGCGATCGTCGGCTTCGGCGGTCTCGGCAATCTCATCTACGACGGCATGGACAGCTTCTTCAGGGCCCAGGTCCTGACCGCGTCGGTGATCTGCGTGCTGCTGGCGGTGCTGGCCGATGTGCTGCTGCTCGGGCTGCAGCGGTTGCTGACGCCCTGGGTCCGGTCCGGCAGGCGTGCCCGGCGGCGTCGCGGCCGTGCGGCTGGCCGTACGGAACCGTCCGACGGGGTGGGCGCGGCGGGCGGTGGCGGCGGTGCGAGCAGTGCCGGCGGTACCGGCGGTGTTCCGGTGACGGCCGGAAAGGGGGCGTGACGGTGGGCTTCTTCCTGGACGCGTGGACGTGGCTGACCACCGGCGCCAACTGGACCGGCGGTGAAGGCGTCACGCACCGTCTCACCGAGCACCTCTATCTGACCGTGGTCTGTCTCGCCATCGCCTGCGCCGTCGCGCTGCCCGTCGCGCTGTGGCTCGGCCACGTGGGCCGCGGCGGGGCTCTCGCCGTGAACATCTCCAACGCCGGGCGCGCAGTGCCCACTTTCGCGGTACTGGTGCTGCTGACGCTCAGCCCGCTGGGCAAGCACGGCGACTTGCCGACGATCATCGCGCTGGTGCTCTTCGCTCTGCCGCCGCTGCTGACCAACTCGTACGTCGGGATGCGTGAGGCCGACCGCGACGTGGTGGAGGCTGCTCGCGGAATGGGCATGTCCGGCTGGCAGTTGCTGGCCCGTGTCGAGGTGCCGCTCGCATTCCCTCTGATCATGACGGGCGTGCGTTCCGCCGCCGTGCAGGTCGTGGCGACGGCAACTCTGGCTGCGCTGCCCGGTGGCGGCGGTCTGGGCCGGATCATCACCGCGGGCTTCGGCACGTACGACACACCACAGGTCGTCGCGGGTGCCGCGCTCGTTGCGGCGCTCGCGCTGCTGGTGGAGGGCGTGCTGGTGGTGGCGGAGCGGCTGATGGACCCGATGCGGCGCCGCCGCCGCAGCAGGAGGCAGCAATCGCGATCGACGCCCAAAGGCTTTGATGAAAAAGTGATCCCCGCGCAAACGACGGCCTGACGGCCTCGTGGCCTGGGTGTTCCGACTCCGGTGACCCCGCACCTGACGAATGGTGGACCGCAATGAACAAGGCAGCACACCCCGAGCGCCCCGGGCACCCCGAGCAGCGCCCCGAGTACGCGTCGGGCCTCTCCCGCCGCGCGCGCCGTCCGCGCCGTCTGCTGGCCGCGTGCGGCAGCGTCGCCGTACTGGCCACGGCTCTGACCGCCTGCGGCGGAAGCAGCCTGGAGAAGGAGGGCGGCGGCTCGGCGGACGGCGGCTCCAAGGGCGAACTGGTGATCGGCTCCGCGGGGTTCACCGAGTCGCAGGTCATGGCGGAGCTCTACTCGAAGCTGCTGACCAAGGCCGGCTACGAGACCTCGATCAGCAAGCTGAAGAACCGCGAGCTGTACGAACCGGCCCTGGAGAAGGGCGAGATCGACGTCGTACCGGAGTACGCGGCGACTCTCGCGGAGTTCCTCAACGCGAAGGAGAACGGGCCGAAGGCGAAGCCCGTCGCATCCAGCGATGTGAAGAAGACGGTCGCGGCGCTGGAGAAGCTGGCGAAGCCCCGAGGCCTGAAGGTGCTGCCCGCAGGTGAGGCGGTGGACCAGAACGCGTTCGCGGTGACCGAGGACTTCGCGAAGAAGAACAAGCTCAAGACGCTTTCGGATCTGGGCAAGTCGGGCGAGAAGATCAAGCTGGCGGCCAGTGACGAATGCGAGGAGCGGCCGTTCTGCCGTCCCGGTCTGGAGAAGACCTACGGCATCGACATCACGGACATCGACCCCAAGGGCGTCGGTACAACGCAGGCCAAGGAAGCCGTCAAGGACGGCACCGACCAGCTCGTGCTGACCACGACCACCGACGCCACCCTGAAGGACTTCGGCCTGGTGCTGCTGGAGGACGACAAGAGCCTGCAGAACGCCGACAACGTGCTGCCCGTCGTCAACTCCAAGAAGGCCGGCGGCAAGAACGTCTCGGCCGCACTGGGGAAGCTGACGGGGGTGCTCACCACCGAGGACCTCGCCGACCTCAACCGCAAGGTCGACGCCGAGCGGGAGAAGCCGAAGGACGTCGCGGAGGCCTACCTCAAGGACAAGAACCTGCTCTGAGGCACCGGGCGGGACGCCGCGCGGAGCGGGGACCTCGAACGGGACCTCGAACGGGACAGCGGAGGGCGAAGAGGACAGTTGCGAGTGGCGGGGGCGTAACAATGCCCCTCGGCCGGTGCCTGACCGGAGCCTTGCACGGTACATTCCAGGCCATGCCTCGTGGACGCCATCGCCATTCGCAGCCACTGCACCGGTCCCTCGCTCCGGCGACCGTGGCTGCCGCCGCGCTGCTCTGCGCTGGAACTGCGTGGCTGCTCGGCGAGCCGGGCTTCGCCGATACGGGCACGGTGCTGCTGCGAATCTGCGTCGCTGCTGCTGCTGTGGCAGCTCTCAGCGGCGCCGTTCTGCTACGCGCGTGGGACCGTGCCGCGGGCAGACGCGTCGGTGAACTCAAGGCCCGGCAGACGAGCTCCGAATGGCGCGCCGAGGAACGTCATGCCGAACTGGAAGGCGAACTCGAAGAGATCCGCGAGGCGCGCGAGAAGCTGCAGGGACGAGTGCGTGACAAGCGTGCCGAACTGGCGCGGCTGCGCAGTGAGCACGCCGACCTGCTCCGCCGTTACGCACACGCGGAGACCGAGCGGGCGAGTGCGCTCGAGGGACGCCGGCAGCTGGAGATCGAATCCGGGGAGCCGACGAAGGCACTCACAGCGGGGGCAACGGACCACAGGCACCCGTCGGGAGCGCCGACACCGCTGACGTACCTGCAGGCGAACGAGGCGCTGAAACACCTCACTCGGAATCTCGCGCGCAGGCAGGAGCGCGAGGAGGAGGAGAAGAAGGAGAAGCTGCGCCGGGAGCGGGAAAAGGAGCGGGAGCAGCGCGAGGAGAAGCGCGAGCGGGAGCGGGAGCGCGCGACCACGAAGCGGAAGCCGGCCGCAGAGGAACGCCCGGGGGATGTCGAGATCAGTACGTTCGACTTCTTCGGCACCGGTGCGGCCAAGCCGAAGCGGCGCGCGAAGAAGTCGGTGCCCACACCGCCCACACCGCGTGAGGCTCGGGAGCCCGTCAAGTCCGCTGAGGCGGAGGCCGGTTCGCAGTCGAAGACCGGCAGGACGGAAAGCAAGGACAGCACGGACAGCCGGGGTGCGCAGGGCGGTACGAAGGGCACTGCGCAGGCCGGTACGAAGGGCACACAGCCCAAGTCCGGTGAGACCTGGGCGCAGTCCAGGACGAACGGCCGCGGGACGAAGTCCAAGCCGGAGTCGTCGCGGGCGCAGTCCAGGACGAGTGCCCGTGGGGCGCCGCTGAAGTCCGAGGGCGAGGGCGTCCGTACGCCGCCTGCGAGGGCGGGGGAGCCGGCGGCGAAGCCGGAGGCCGAGGCCGGGGACGTCCGTACGCCTGCGAAGTCCGAGGACGACGCGGCGGCGAAGCCCGCGGCGGCCGGGGAGTCCCGTAGGCATGCGAAGCCCGGGGGGCCGGGGGAGAAGTCCCCGGCAGGAGAGTCCGGTTCGCGTACCGGGACGGAGAAGGCGGAGGCGAAGCCCGCTGCCGAGAAGCCCGGAACGGCCTCCGGATCCGCGAAGCCGGAGGGGCGGGAAGGGCCGAAGGCGCCGGAGGAGCCGAAGGAGAAGACTTCGGGCGAAGGTTCGCCTGAGGCTGCCAAGTCCGGGGAGCCGGTGGCCGAGGTCCCGGCCGGGGACGCCGGGCCCGGGAACGAGTCCGGCGCCGCGGAAACGGAATCGACGTCCCAGCCCGCGCCCGATTCCACGTCCGACGCTGAAGCGGGCCCCGAGAACGCCAACGGATCGGCAGCCGGCGACGCGACCCGGGCCGACGCGACCCGGGCCGAGGCGTCCAAGTCCGAGGCGTCCAAGTCCGAGGAGCCGAAGACCGAAGCGTCCAAGGCCGAAGCCTCCAAGTCCGAGGAGCCGAAGGCCGAGCACAGGGCGGCGAACGGCCCCAAGCCCAAGCCCGGCACTTCCGAAGTACGCAACGCGAGCTGAACAAGCCCGGTTTCCAGCGCCTGCGACACCCGTACGCCCGCGGGCCAGGCAGTCCCCGCGCCCGCCGCCCTATTTGTCGATGTCGCCGACGACGAAGAAGAACGATCCCAGGATCGCCACCATGTCCGCGACCAGCGTTCCCGGCAGGAGTTCCGTCAGCGCCTGGATGTTGTTGAACGAGGCCGAGCGCAGCTTCAGCCGGTACGGCGTCTTCTCGCCCTTGGAGACGAGGTAGTAGCCGTTGAGGCCGAGCGGGTTCTCCGTCCAGGTGTACGTCGATCCCTCCGGTGCCTTGACCACCTTCGGGAGCCGCTGGTTGACGGGGCCCGGCGGCAGCTGCCCGAGACGGTCCAGGCAGGCGTCGGCCAGGTCGAGGGAGTTGTGCGCCTGTTCGAGCAGAACCTCGAAGCGCGCCAGACAGTCGCCTTCGCTCCGCGTGACGACCTTGAGGGTGTCCTGAAGCTCGGGGTACGCCAAGTACGGCTCGTCGCGCCGGAGGTCGAAGTCGACGCCGGAGCCTCGGGCGATCGGACCGCTGACCCCGTAGGCGTGCACCGTCTCCTGCGCGAGCACGCCGACTCCGCGCGTACGGCCGCGGAAGATCTCGTTCCCGGTCACGAGGCGGTCGAAGACGTCCATGCGTGACCGGACGTCCGAGACCGCCTGCCTGGCCCGTGCCTGCCAGCCTGCGGGCAGGTCCTCCTTGAGGCCGCCGACCCGGTTGAACATGTAGTGCATCCGCCCGCCGGAGAGCTCCTCCATCACATGCTGGAGTTCCTCGCGCTCGCGGAAGGCGTGGAAGACGGGCGTGATGCCCCCCAGTTCCAGGGGATAGGAGCCGAGGAACATCAAGTGGTTCAGTACGCGGTTGAGTTCGGCGAGCAGCGTCCGCGTCCACACAGCGCGTTCCGGGACCTCCATGCCGAGCATGCGCTCGACGCCCATCACCACGCCCAGCTCGTTGGAGAAGGCGGACAGCCAGTCGTGGCGGTTGGCGAGGACGATGATCTGGCGGTAGTCGCGGGCTTCGAAGAGCTTCTCGGCGCCCCGGTGCATGTAGCCCACCACGGGCTCGACTTCGCTGATCAGTTCGCCGTCGAGGACGAGGCGCAGCCGCAGCACTCCGTGCGTGGAGGGGTGCTGGGGGCCGATGTTGAGCACCATGTCGGTGCTCTCGGCGGCACCGCCGACGCCGACGGTGGTCTGCGTTCCCTTCGGCCCGGGCGTACCGGCAGCGCTGCCCGTCATCGTCCGCTGACTCATGGGCGCAAGTCTCGCACTCCCCGTCGTCACCGGTCAGGGCGGCAGCGGTTTCCGTGTTCCCAGTGCTTCGCACATCCCTCCTCTGTCCGCAGGGGCACCGCATACGCTGGTCGCATGACGACGGGGACAGGGACAGACCAGCCGGACACCGGGCACGGAGTCGAGCATGGACCCGGGCCCGAGCAGTGGCGCGGTGTCGAGCGTGCGCTGCTGAAAGTGCGCCGTGTCGTCCTGCTGTGCACGCTGCTGCCGCTGGCCGCGGGGCTCGCCCTGCTGCTCGGGCTGACTGCCGGCCCCGGCTGGGCGGCCTTCGCGCTGCTGCCGCTCGCCACCGCGGCCTGGGGCTGGGGCGCGCTGGAACGCAACTGGCGCTCGTGGCGGTACGCGGAGCGCGAGGACGACCTGCTGATCAGCCGTGGAGTGCTGTGGCGTCAGCTGACTGCCGTGCCCTACGGACGTATGCAGCTGGTCGAGGTCACGTCCGGCCCGCTGGAGCGGCGCTACGGCCTGGCCCGCGTCCAGCTGCACACCGCTGCCGCGACGACGGACGCCGAGATCCCGGGACTCGCTCCGCAGGAGGCGGAACGGCTGCGTGACCGGCTCACGGAGCTGGGCGGCGCCCGGTCGGCGGGGCTGTGAGCGGGATGCCGGAGAAGGCGCCGGAACGCGGTCCGGCGGAGGAGCAGGAGGCGGCCCCCGAGGGTGCCTCCGGTGCCGCGGGCACCCTCGGGGGTGCGGAAGGCGCGGAGAACGCCGGGGCATCCGGTGCGTCCGGCCAGTCAGAGGCTTCGCCGCTGCCGGGCCGTCCCGAGGGCAAGCGGCTCCACCCCGTCACACCGTGGCGACGCGCGTGGGCACCCGTCGCCGGTCTCATCGCCTTCTCCATGCATGACTTCCAGCGCACCCAGGAGTGGTTCACGCAGCTGACGACGGGCTGGCTGATCGCCGCTTTCGGGGTGCTGCTCCCGGTTGCGGCGGCGTACGGCTTCTTCTCCTGGTGGTTCACCAGCTACCTCGTCACCGACGCCGAACTCCGTATCCGTACAGGCCTGGTCTTCCGCCGCACCGCCCACATCCGGCTCGACCGCATCCAGGCCGTCGACGTGGGCAGGCCGCTGCTCGCCCGTATCGCCGGGGTCGCCAAGCTCAAGCTGGACGTGGTCGGTACGGAGGCCAAGGACGAACTGGCCTTCCTCAGCGAACGGGACGCCGTCGCCCTCCGCGCCGAACTCCTCGCCCGCGCCGCGGGGATCGCACCCGAGGCCGCCCCCGAGGCGGGCGAGGCACCGGCCCGTGAGCTGCTGCGCGTGGACACCCGCACCCTCGTCACCGGCCTTCTGCTCATGGGTACGGGCTGGGGCGCGGTCCTCGCGATGCTCGTGATCCCCGGCGTCGTCTTCGCCGTCAGCGACAGCTTCCTGGCAGGGCTCGCGGCTCTCCTCCCCGCACTGGGCGGAGTGTGGGCGAGCACCGGTGGCCGGTTCCTGAAGGAGTACGACTGGACGGTCGCCGAGTCGCCGGACGGTCTGCGTCTCGACCACGGCCTGCTGGACCGCGAACACGCGACCGTACCGCCGGGGCGTGTGCAGTCCGTGAAGATCACCGAGCCCCTGCTGTGGCGGCGCCGCGGCTGGCTGCGGGTCGATCTGGAGATCGCCGGGGCGGGCAAGGACAAGGGCGGGGTGCTCATCCCCGTGGCCACGCGGAGCGCGGTCGCGGATGTGCTCGCCCGGGTGCTGCCGGGTGTGGGCCTCGACGACGCCGCAGAGGTCGCCGTCGCTGTGCCGCGCCGCGCGCGCTGGTGCGTACCGCTGATGTGGCGGGGTTACGGGCACGGGGTCACCGACGCCGTCTTCGTCACCCGCAGCGGACTGCTCAGGCGGCGCACCACGCTGGTGCCGCACGCGAAGGTGCAGAGCGTCCGGTTCGTCCAGGGGCCCTGGCAGCGCAGGATGCGGCTTGCGGACGTGGTCGTCGACCACGGTGCCAACGGCTGGACCGCGGCCCGGCTGCGCGACGCCGAAGAGGCACACGCTCTCGTGCACGCGCAGGCGGAGCGCTCCCGTACGGGACGCCGGGAGGCGCGTCCGGACCGGTGGATGACGTGAGGCGGGGCTGTCGCCCCGCTCAGCTCCCCGGTCCGAAGGGTGACGGGACGCCGCCGAGGCGCTGGACCAGCCAGCTGAAGGCGCCCAGGCCCGCCGGATCGGTCAGTTCCGCTGCCTCGCCCGCGGCGGCCAACTGCCGTACGTACGCGGCCGGGTCGGTGGACGCGAGCGTCAGCGGGGGGCGGGTGCCGCGGACGTCCAGGGTGTGAAGGGCGATGCGCTGGGACAGCAGTTCCGGAGGCGCAGCCTGGCCACCCGGTTCCTCCGCTGTCGCTGTGGCTGTCGTTTCGGCTGCCGCAGCACGAGCGGCTGTGGCTGCGGCTGCCGCTCCCGCTGCGGCGCACGCGTCCAGCGCGACATGGGCGGTGATGTCGCGGCTTCCGTCCGGCACGGGGTCGGCCTCGCGGCCCTCGAGGTAGCCGGTGAGGGTGCCGAAGGGCGGGCGGTCCTCGCGGAAGTGCGCGTAGTCGACGGCGACGGCGAGGCCGCTGTCGAGGGTGCGTACGGCTGCCGACCACGCCTCGTCGCGGGGACGTCCGACCTCCGCGCGCAGGCCCACCGCGGAGAGGCCGGATTCCGGTTCGGCGGCCTCTCCGTCCACTTCCGCGGCCGGTCCGTTCGGCTCCGAAGGCTCCGCGGTGAGCGGCCACCAGCGCGCCAGCCAGTCCGCGTCGGGTCCCTCGGGCAGCGGCTCACCGAGCTGCTCGGCTCCGTCGGCCGCGCGTACGAGCACGGTGTGCGCCAGACCGTCGGAACCGACCTCGACGACATCGACGGGAACGTTGTCGAGCCACTCGTTCGCGAAGAGCAGCCCCACCAGCCCCGCGCGGGCGGGCAGCCGGTGCGACCAGACGATGCGCTCGTCCAGACCGACGGGGCGGGGCGCGCGCTCCACGGCGTACGGGCGTACGCGCGCGGCGGCATCCGCGGGGAGCGCGGCAAGCACCCCCGTCAGCAGCTCACCCCGGCCCGCGCCCACGTCGACCATGGCCAGCTCGCCGGGCCGGCCCAGCGCCTCGTCCACGTACAGCAACAGGCGGGCGACCGCGCCCGCGAAGAGCGGGGAGGCGTGCACGGACGTACGGAAGTGGGCCCCGGGCCGCTCGCGTACGAAGAAGCCCGCTCCCTCGCCGTCACCGTTCTCGTCGCTGCGGCTGCGGTGCCCGGCGTCGCGGCCGGCTTCGAGCGCGGCGTCGTGGCCGTACAGCGCTCGCTCGGCTGCCTCCCGCCAAGTCGTCCACGGGCCGGAGAGGATCTGGGGCTGGTGGGGCTCGGTCACGTGACCACGCTAGGGCAGCGAGGCGGACCGCCTTCCTCCACCTTGCGGAGTACGCGGGCCCGCCCCGGATCGG
>DATMEI010000583.1:0-2086 GCA_035556995.1 Streptomyces sp. | reverse complement strand
GGTGAAGTGGTTGTTCTCGCGCTTGAGGTACTCGAAGGCGTCGAGGTGCCGGGTGGGAGGGTAGCCCGCTTCGGCACCCGCGATGTCGAAGCCGACGACGCCCACATCGCGGTACCTGTTGGCGAGTTCGGCGATCTCCAGAGAGCGCGCCGCGTGCCGCATCGCGGTGAGCAGCGCGCCCACGCGGATGCGGTTGCCTGCGGCGCGTGCACGCCGCTCACCCTCGCGGAAGCCCTCGCTCACGGCCTCGACGACCTCTTCGAGCGTGAGGTCCTTCTCCAGGTGCTGTTCGGGAGCGAAGCGGACCTCCGCGTAGACCACACCGTCGGCTGCCAGGTCCTCGGCGCACTCGGCAGCGACACGGGCCAGGGAGTCCCGCGTCTGCATGACGCCGACGGTGTGCGAGAACGTCTCCAGATAGCGCTCCAGGGAGCCGGAGTCGGCAGACGCCCGGAACCAGCTTTCCAGCTTGGCGGCATCGGTCTCGGGAAGGGCTTCGTACCCCGTCTCCCGGGCCAGGTCGACGATGGTGGCCGGTCTCAGACCACCGTCGAGGTGGTCGTGCAGCAGCGCCTTCGGGGCGCGGCGGATCTGTTCGGGGTTGGGAACGGTGTTGAGGGTCTGGCTCGTCATTTGCGTACTCTAGCTCCTACGCGCGTAGATGGCATCTGCACCGCAACTCCCTTTTCAGCGGTCGCGGTTGTGGGGCGAAGGCGCCCGTACCTTTGCCGTTCGATACGCAATGGTGATCCAGTAGCACCGTACGTACACCCCCGCTTCTGCCATCGTCTTTCCCATGGCTCAGCAAGCTTTGCCCGAGCGGGAGGCCCGACTGGGGCGGGCGATGGGCGCGGACGGGTCCGGCGCGGCACCGCACGCCGTGGTCCTGCTGCTGCCGGGCGGCGGCATGGCCCGCAGCATGCGGCGGCGTTCGGCGGTGGCGGCGGCAGCGATACGGCCGCTCGCGCGGCGGCTGGTACGAGCCGCGCAGCAAGGCGAGCCGGACACCGCGCTGGTGGCGCACATCGTGCACTACCGCTACCGCGGCTGGAACGGCCGCGCGGCACACCCCGCACACGACGCGGAGTGGGCAGTGGCCGAAGTGGTGCGGCGCTACGGGGACGTACCCGTGTGCCTGGTGGGGGTGGACGTCGGTGCGCGGGCGGCGTTGCGGGCGGCGGGGCATCCGATCGTCACCTCGGTGCTGGCGGTCTCGCCGTGGTTGCCGACGGCGGGGGACGCGGGTAGCGAGGGTGCCGCGGGGAGTGAGGGAGAGGTCGGGAACGAGGGAGAGGTCGGGGAGCCGATCAGTCAACTGGGCGGAAAGCACGTGCTGTTGGTGCACGGTACGGACGACGAGCAAACGGCGCCGGAGCTGTCGTACAGGCTTGCCGAGCGGGCCAAGAAGTCCAACGCGAACGTGTGCCGCTTCGAAGTCCACACCGACGGGCACAATTTGCGCCACCACAACGCGGAAGTGGCCGCGCTGGCGGAGAACTTCGTACTGGGCACGCTGTGCGGGCGCGAGTTCGCCCGGCCCCTGACCGATGCGATGGCGGCGCCGCCGCCGCTGGGGTTGCGGATGCCGCTGGCGGCGGGGTTCGGGCGCAGTTTGCGCCGCTGACGCGGTGTGGGGTCGCCCTTGCGCGGACCAGGTGCGGTAGCCCCGGTGCGTGCCGCTCCGGGGCTACCTCCGGGACGCTTCCCCTACCTTCGGCGGGGAGGCCCCAAGCGCGTTCCCGCCCCTCCCCGCCGTCGGCGGCTTGCGGTCGCATGGGGCACAGTCCGGACACCGCCGAAGTCGCACAGACAGCGGTCGGAGATGTGCAGCTGCGGTCTCTCCACGCTGCTCAGGTGATCTCGTTTTCAGGACGCGCGGCCCGTGTGGACCGTGGTGGCCGTCAAGTAGAAGGCGTCCGGGCGGTGCATGATGCCCGTGGGGGCCTCCTTGTCGAGGAGTGCGTCCACGACGAGCATGTCCTCGGCGTCGAGTCGTTCGTCCAGCACCTCGCGGTCACGCGTCAGTTGGGCGTGCAGGTGCTCGCGGGTGCGGGGTTCCAGCGGGGCGGGGATGTCCGTGAGGAAG
>DATMEI010000582.1:0-3007 GCA_035556995.1 Streptomyces sp. | reverse complement strand
TAGCCGCCAAGTCGCGCTCGTCGGCGGCTCGGGCAGCGGCAAGTCCACTGTCTCCCGGCTGATTTCGGGTCTCTACAGCCCGTGGGAAGGCGTCATCCGCATCGACGGGGAGCGGCTGGAGGACATCTCGCGCAGTGCGCTGGCCGCGTCGGTCTCCTTCGTCGACCAGGACGTCTTCCTCTTCGAGGGCACCGTCCGCGACAACGTGGCGCTGTGGGATCCGTCGATATCGGACGAGGCCGTCACCACCGCACTGCGGGACGCGGCCGTCCTCGACGACTTCGCGCGGCGGCCCGGCGGTATCCACAGCCGCGTCGAGCAGGACGGCCGCAATCTCTCCGGCGGGCAGCGTCAACGCCTCGAGATCGCACGGGCGTTGGTCCGCCGGCCCAGCATCCTGGTCCTGGACGAGGTGACCAGTGCTCTGGACGCACAGACCGAGCAGGTCATCATCGACAACCTGCGGCGCCGCGGCTGCGCCTGCGTCGTCATCGCGCACCGCCTCAGCACCGTCCGCGACAGTGACGAGATCGTCGTGCTCGACCACGGGACGGTGGTCGAACGGGGGCGGCACGAGGAGCTGGTGGCCGCGGGGGGACAGTACGCCGAGCTGGTCAAGGAGCACTGAGGTGGCATCCGTGAACGGCTCAGGAGGGCACGACATCACCGGGTACGGCTCCGGCCCGAACGACAGGACCGACAAGACCGACAAGACACTGCCCTACGACACCGCGGGCGGCGGGTACGACACCGGGTCGTACCCGGCCGGCTCGTACACGAACGGGTCGCAGGGCGGTCAGCCGTACGGCAACGGTGCCTACGACAGCGGCGGTTACGAGACCGCCTCCCACGACACCGGCGCCTACGACACCGCGTCCTGGGACACCGGGGCGTACGACACCGGCGCTTACGACACCGGCTCGTACCCCACCGCCACCGCGCCCGCCCTGCCGAACGACACGGTGCTCGCCGCCTTCGGCGCGCTGGGCGAACAGGTCGACGGCGCCGGCCGGCGCAGCATGCCGCTCGACGGTCCCCATGTGCTCTGGCTCGTGACACAGGGCGCCATGGACCTGTTCGCGGTCGACGCCGCCCAGCAGGGCCACTGGCACTTCCTCGGCCGTCTCGAACCGGGAACTCTTCTGCTCGGGCCGGTCGACGGCCCTCAGCACACACTGGTCGGCAGGCCGCTGCGCGAGTGCGTACTGCGCCGCATCGAGCTGCGTGAACTGTTCACGCCGGACTACTCCGACCCGTACACGACCGGCGGCACGCCCGTGGTCGACCCGAACGGGTGGCCGCGACAGGGCAGTTGGAGCGGCGGCCCGGACACAGCCGCAACAGCCCCCACACCACTCGACACCGCCTTCGCGCTCGGCATCGGCCGCAGCCTCCGCGTGCTCTTCGAAGCCCCGCTGGACGGCGAGGTGACACCGGACGCGGTCCACGCGGGCGTCGGCCACAGCCCCGACGACGACGAGATCCTGTGGATGCCCGTCGGCCCCCGCAGCGTCCAGTACGGCGCCGAGTTCAGCCCGGAGGCCGCGTCCCAGCTGCTGGTCGACGGCGAGACATGGCAGCGCATGGTCAACCAGCAGTTCCGGCTGCTGTCCGCCCTGGACCGCTGGATCGAGCACCTGGAGCGCGCCCACGAGGACCGTACGGCCGCGGGCATCGAAGCCGGTGAGGCCGTACGCGCCCACGCCGACCAGGCGTTGCTGGCCTCCATCAACACCACGGGGAAGGGCGCTTCGGCCACCTCACGGGCAACCGACGACGCCACCCTCGCCGTCGCCCGCATGGCCGCCGAAGCAGCCGGAATCACGCTCTCGGCACCCGAGGAGAGCAGCTCGATGGGCGACCGTACGAACCCGGTCGAGCGCATCGCGCTCAGCTCCCGGGTCCGTACCCGCGTGGTCAAACTGGACGGCCGCTGGTGGCGCCGGAACACCGGCCCCCTCGTGGGTCACCGTGACGCGAGCGGTACGCCCGTCGCGCTGCTGTGGCGGCGCGGCAGGTACGAGGCGGTGGACGCCGCCGGAAGGCGCACCAGGATCGGCAAGTCGACGGCGGACGAATTCGAGCCGCGCGCCGTGATGTTCTACCGGCCGCTGCCCGAAGAGCCCATGAACGCCTGGCAGTTGCTGCGCTTCACCCTGCGCGGCACACACATGGACGTACGCAACCTCGCACTCGGCGGCCTGGTCGCTGTCGGGCTCGGCGCTCTCGTGCCCATCGCGACCGGCCAGGTCCTCGGTGTGTACGTGCCGAACGCGGAGACGAGCCTCATCACCCAGGTGTCGCTGGCGATCGTGCTCAGCAGCATCGTCTCCGCCGCGTTCATGCTGCTTCAGAACATCTCGATCCTGCGCATGGAGGGGCGCGTCGAGGCCGCGTTGCAGCCCGCTGTCTGGGACCGGCTGCTGCGCCTGCCCACGAAGTTCTTCGCCGAACGCTCCACGGGTGAACTGGCCAGCGCCGCAATGGGCATCAGCACCATGCGGCGCATCATGTCCGGAGTCGGCCCGGTGGCCGTACAGGCGTGCACGATCGGTGCGATGAACCTCGTGCTGCTGCTCTTCTACAGCATTCCGCTGACGCTGATGGCGGTCGCTCTGCTGCTCGTCATCGCAGGCGCGTTCACCGGCATGGGCATCTGGCAGCTGCGCTGGCAGAGCAAACTCGTCGACCTCAACAACAAGCTCAACAACCAGTCGTTCCAGACGCTGCGCGGCCTGCCCAAGCTGCGCGTCGCAGCCGCCGAGAGCTTCGCGTACGCGGCGTGGGCGCGGGAGTTCGCCCGCAGCAGGGAGCTTCAGCAGCGGGTCGGGCGGATCAAGAACTGGACGACCGTCCTCAACTCGGTGTATCTGCCGGTCTGCACGCTGATCATGTTCATGCTGCTGGCGGGTCCTGCGCGCGGCAGCCTGACCTCCGCGGAATTCCTCACCTTCAACACCGCCGTGACGATGATGCTGACGTCGGTGACGCAGCTGACCAACACCCT
>DATMEI010000581.1:0-2422 GCA_035556995.1 Streptomyces sp. | reverse complement strand
CGGAGTCCTGGTGCCAGGAGAACGCCGTCTCGGGGTCGCCCGCCTTGATGACGTACTGCTCCCAGAAGAGGTAGGCGTCCTCGCCGAGTGTCGCCGCGCAGATCTCGGCGGTCAGGTCGCTGAAGAGGAACTTCCGCAGCTCGGGCCGCTGCTGGTAGATCATGTTGCTGAAGTAGCGCTTGCCGCGGTGGTTGATGCCGATCCGGTCGACGCCCGCTTCGTCCATCTCGGCGTCGAGTTTCTCGATCGAGTACTGCGCGCCGCTGCGGAGCAGCTCGATCTGCTCGTCCGTGAGTGCGCGCTCGAGGACGAAGTAGCCCTCGTTCTCGTACTGTTCGCGCAGTTCGGGCGTCACCAGTCCGTCGCGGACGACGTCGGTCGATGTCATGGGTCCTCCTGGGATCGCCGGGGCGCGGGGCCCGCAGCCGTGTGATGCCGACGCGAAGGAAGCTATTCCCGGGGGCGGCGGCGGTGGAATGTCTCGACCCGGCACGGGCATGAACGTTTTGGCGCCGTTTACAGTCGGCGGGTGAGTATCCGTACGGTCGTCGCAGTCTCCGACGGGCCCGTGACGCGGCTCGGCCAGCTCGTCCTCGCGGGGGAGGTGATCGACGACGAACCGATCATGCCGTCGACGTTGCGGGTGATGGACGCGTACGTCCTGTCCATCGTCCTGGACGGGGAGGGCAGTTACCGCGACGCCCGGGGCCGCGAGGAGCCGCTCGTCCCGGGCGCGCACACCATCGTTCCGCCCGGAGTCCCGCACTGGTACGGGACGGCGCCGGGGGAGAGCTGGACGGAGCTGTTCGCCGTCTTCACCGGGCCCCTCTTCGACTCCGTGGCCGAGCTGTGCGGGCTGACCGCCGCAGGACCCCGCTACCCGCGTCCTGTGCCGCCGGTCGAGGCGCTGCGCAGCGTGCTGCGGGCACCGCCCGCATCGAAGCGGGCGGCGGAACACCAGTTGCTCGCCCTGGTCGACTGGCTCCTCGACGCCGAGGACGCCGGCGGGGCGTCGGACGGACCAGAATTCAGCCCCGAAGTCGCCAAGGCCATGGGCCGGTTGGGCGACGACCTCACCGGCAGCGTGGACCTGCGGACCGTCGCGGCCGAATCGGACCTCACCTACGACACGTTCCGGCGCCGTTTCACCGCGGAAGTCGGCCGGACGCCCTCCGCGTTCCGCACCGCGCGCCGACTCCAGACGGCGGCCACCCTGCTGCGGCTCACCGACATGACCCATCGCGAGATCGCCAGAACTCTGGGGTTCGCCGACGAGTTCCACCTCTCCCGGCGCTTTCGGGAACACTTCGGCGTCCCCCCGCGCGACTACCGCAGGTCCTGACGGACCGGGCCCGCACCTGCGGGGTGGTCCGGGCGGCGGCGACCGCGACTCGGCATGGTCTTGACACGCCGCAGGCGGTGCTGTGAGGTAACCGGGAAACCGGTTTCACAGTGTTTTTCGTGCCCGCCTCCATGAGCTTCCGGGACGGGATCAAGTCTTGAGCGACCCCCTGGAGGACTGATGAGCACCGGCATGGAGCGCACCGTGGAGACCGGACGGGACGGCGGAGCGGAGGGGCGTCAAAACGGCGAATCCGACGGTCAGTCGAACGCCCGCCAGGACTGGGAGCAGCGGATCGCCATCCGCTCCGACCAGCGCGTCATCGCCCCCGTCCCGCAGCTGCCGCCCCCGTACGGGCTCACGGTCACGTCGGGAGCCGGCCATGTGACGCTGCGCTGGGAGCCGGTCGAGGGCGCCATCGGTTATCTGGTGCACCGCGCCCCTGCCGGTTCGCCGCAGGATGCCCTGACGCCGGTGGATCATCTCGGCGGCGACGTACGGTCCGTTCCGGACGTCTGGTACGTCGACACCACGGGCGTGCCGGGCACCGCCTACGACTACGCCGTCGCATCGGTCCCCACGGTGACGAGTTGCGGTGACCTGGGCGAGACCGTGACGGCCACCTCGCTGCGGGCCGAAGTGACCGCTCCGGAGGTCGCGTTGGTGGTGGACACCGCGGCCGGCGGGGAGCCGCTCCCTCGTCCGTGGCAGCCGATGATCGGGAGCGAACGCCTCAGCCAGCTGCTGTGCACCGACACCTCCGGCGGCCGGGTGATCGGCACCGAGCTGGAGGCCGCCCTGCGCCGGGTGCACGACGAGATCGGCGTCCACACGGTACGGGCGCACGCGATCCTCCACGACGACCTGGGCGTATACCGCGAGGTCGACGGCGAGCCGGTGCACGACTTCACACGCGTCGACGAGGTCTACGACCGGATCATGGCGATCGGCATGCGGCCCTGCGTCGAGCTCGGCTTCATGCCTCGTGACCTCGCGAGCGACCCTGAGCGCATCGTCTTCGAGTACGGCGGCATCGTCTCCCCGCCCAGGGACTGGGACCGCTGGGCCGGCCTGATCAGC
>DATMEI010000580.1:0-3316 GCA_035556995.1 Streptomyces sp. | reverse complement strand
CGGGCGGGGAAGACAAAAGCCGCGCCCAGAGCAGCAACGCCACTGTGGGAGGCGGCGCTTAAGCACGAAGATCGGCACGCCCAGTAGGGTGCCTGTGACCGAGTAGACGTCGACGACAACGGAGCAGGACGTGTCCCGTCAGGTGTTCCTCTACGACCCTCCGGACCGATTCATCGCCGGTACGGTCGGGCTGCCAGGACGCCGCACCTTCTACCTCCAGGCGTCGGCCTCGGGCCGTACGACCAGCGTCGCCCTGGAGAAGGCCCAGGTCGAGGCACTCGCTGAACGGATCGACGAACTGCTGGACGAAGTGGTGCGGCGTTCCGGAGGGAACGCCCCCGTGCCGGCTGTCGCACCCACGGAGACCGACGACAAGGAACCGCTGGAGACGCCCGTCGAGGAGGAGTTCCGGGTCGGCACCATGGCACTCGCCTGGGACGGTGACGGCGAGCGGATGGTGGTCGAGGCGCAGGCCATCGTCGAGCTGGAGGCGGACTCCGACGAGGACCTCGCCGATGCCGAGGAACGGCTGCTCCAGGACGACGAGAACGGGCCCCCGATGCTCCGCGTGCGGCTTGAGGGCGCCATGGCTCGCGCCTTCGCCAAGCGCGCACTGGAGGTCGTGAACGCGGGCCGTCCGCCGTGCCCGCTGTGCAGCCTTCCGCTCGATCCGGAAGGGCACGTGTGCCCCCGTCAGAACGGCTACCGGCGGGGCGAATGAAACAGGCAGCCGATTCCGGTTCTCCGTCGCCACAGAGGCAGTTGACTGCTTCGCCGGCCGACGAGGAGACGCGCACCCATCTCGCGCTCGGCACGCTGTCCGTACTGGGACGGATCCGGCAGGCCTCCAACGCGGTGCTCTTCGGAGAGGTCGAGCACGAGGGTCGCAGCGTGCCGTGCGTGTACAAGCCCGTGGCCGGAGAGCGTCCCCTGTGGGACTTCCCCGACGGCACTCTCGCGCAGCGCGAAGTGGCGGCCTACGAGATCTCCCGCGCCACCGGCTGGGACCTGATCCCCGCGACCGTGCTGCGGGAGGGACCGTACGGACAGGGCATGTGCCAGGCGTGGGTCGGAGCGCTGCCCGGCAGCGACGAGGACGCCGCGGGCGCCGGCGCGCAGGAGGCCGAGGAGGCCGAGGGCGCAAGTGACATCAAGGACACCGGGGACGCCGAGGGCGCCGACGGGACGGAAGAGGAAGGCCTCGAAGACCTGCTCGCCATCGTCGGGGGAGACGAGCCGGGAGAGGGCTGGAAGACCGTGGGCCATGTGGACACCGGCGCGGAGCGCCCCGCTCTGCTCGTGCACGCCGACGACGAACGGCTGCGGCGGCTGGCCGTCGTCGACGCGGTCATCAACAACGGCGACCGCAAGGGCGGACACCTACTGCCCGTCCCCGGGGGCCGGTTGTACGCCATCGACCACGGCGTCACCTTCCACGTCGACGACAAGCTGCGCACGCTGCTGTGGGGCTGGGCCGGTGAGCCACTGACCCCCGAGGCAGCCGCGGCCCTGCGCGGTCTCTCGGCTGCCCTGGCCGGAAGCACCCCGCTCGCCGCACGGCTGTCCGAACTGATCACCACGACTGAACTCGACGCACTGCGCAAGCGCGTCGACGCGCTGTGCAAGTCCGGACGGCACCCTCTTCCCAGCGGTGACTGGCCCGCCATTCCCTGGCCGCCGGTCTAGTACGGCCCCTGCCTCCGCAAAAGCGCTACGGCCGCTGCGTCCCCGTGCCCGGGGCCGTACTCACGCCCGGGGTCATACCCGCCGCACGTTCAAGACCGCCTATCAAGCCATTTATGCCGGTCCCTCATGGACCGGCACCGTCCCGTCAGGATGCCGAACGGCTGTCCGGGTTAGGCTCAGAGAATGCATGCCTGGCCCGCTTCCGAGGTCCCCGCGCTGCCTGGTCAGGGCCGCGACCTCGAGATCCACGACACCGCGACCGACGGCCGAGTCACCCTCGCCACAGGTCCTGTCGCCCGCATATACGTCTGCGGCATCACCCCGTACGACGCCACCCACCTGGGGCACGCGGCGACCTACAACGCGTTCGACCTCGTACAGCGCGTGTGGCTCGACAACAAGCGGCAGGTTCACTACATACAGAACGTCACCGACATCGACGATCCACTCCTGGAGCGTGCCGAGGCCACAGGTGACGAATGGGCCGCGCTGGCTGAGCGCGAAACCGCCCTCTTCCGCGAAGACATGACGGCGCTGCGGATGCTGCCGCCACGGCACCTCATCGGCGCCGTCGAGTCGATCCCGCGCATCGTCCCGCTGGTCGAGCGGCTCCGCGACCAGGGCGCGGCGTACGAGTTGGAGGGGGACGTCTACTTCTCCGTCGACGCGGACGCCCACTTCGGCGAGGTCTCACGTCTCGATGCGGAGACCATGCGGCTGCTGTCCGCCGAGCGCGGCGGTGACCCCGAGCGTCCGGGCAAGAAGAGCCCACTCGATCCGATGCTGTGGCGCGCCGCCCGCGACGGGGAACCGCAATGGGACGGCGGCTCGCTGGGCCCCGGGCGTCCCGGCTGGCACATCGAGTGTGTGGCCATCGCTCTGGAACACCTCGGCATGGGCTTCGACGTCCAGGGTGGCGGCTCGGATCTCGCCTTCCCCCACCACGAGATGGGCGCATCGCACGCCCAGGCACTCACCGGCGAATATCCGTTCGCGCAGACCTACGTGCACGCCGGGATGGTCGGCCTGAACGGCGAGAAGATGTCGAAGTCCAAGGGCAACCTGGTCTTCGTCTCGCAACTGCGCCGCGACGGAGTCGACCCCGCCGCGATCCGGCTCGTCCTGCTCTCACGCCACTACCGCGAGGACTGGGAGTACACGGGCACGGTCCTCGACGAGGCCCGCTCCCGGCTCGCCCGGTGGCGTGCCGCTGTCTCCCGGCCCGACGGACCGCCCGCCGAAGCCATGGTGGACGAGGTACGGGCGGCGCTGGCAGACGACCTGAACGCACCCGCCGCGCTGGAAGCTGTCGACCGCTGGGCGGCGGCACAGGAATCCGGAGGCGGTACGGACACGGGAGCGCCTGGTCTGGCCTCGCGTGCGGTGGACGCGCTGCTGGGGGTCGCGCTCTAGGCGCTGCGGCAACTGACGGGTCCCATCGGACAGTTCGGAAGGGGCCGCCCCGCTGCTCGTCGCGCGGGGCGGCCCCTTCTTACGTTTCTTCGGGGACGCTTGCTCACGTTCTCCGGGGGACGCCCTTCGCCGCATCCAGGGCTCAAGGGCGTCCGCCGGTCTCCGGCTACTCGTCGTCGGAGTCCTCGCCCGGCTTGCCCTCCGAGGACGGCTTCTG